>JAEOUM010000027.1 GCA_016839275.1 Candidatus Thorarchaeota archaeon | reverse complement strand
TACTATATCGAGATACATTGCTTTCAACAAAATGGTAGGTATATTCAGGTCCGATGTTCTCCATCTTGTTAATGGTAACTTCTACCTCAAGAGCCGGGTCAGTAGATGTAACTATAAAGACACGGATATTATCAACGGTTTTCAACGATTGACCTTTTCCTACCCTATACTTGACAATCACTGAAGAAACTAGGTCACATTGCATCATGCTCAGCAGAACATCCATCTTTGTGACGTATTTTGTTATTCTGAAATAAAGCGGATTTCTTACCAGCTTGCTTGTCATCGAGGCACTTTTGAAAGCAAAAACGAATCCAGCACTGTATAAGATAGCCGCAAGAAGCATCTCAATGATTGACCCGATAATCGGTTCAACAACATCCATTCCAAAGAGGATTCCAAATCCCAAGAAGGGCGACATTATCAATATTATTACCCATCCACATGTATAGGCAGGATGTCCTCCTAGTTCTGGTGTTTCAGTATCACCCTCGAAGTACACTTTTCCAAAGTCATCTATTTCACGTGTTTCTTCTGTAAACTCAAGAAGCTCTGTGTTGATTTTGGTTGTCCGTTTTTTCATGTAACCAATGAAACTACCAATCAGCATTGCAGCCAAAGGTGAGAATCCAATAATAGCAATGACATCAATTTGATCTATTTGTGGTGGAATATCAATAGGCATTGCAAATAAACGAAAGGCCAGAAGACCTACAACCGAGATAAAACCAAAGAGGGCAATAATGTCCCACTTTGTATGACCACTTTTGTCAATCTCCTCGTACATACCACGCGCACGCTCATGGTCGACGGGTTCTGAAGACAATTAAGACTTACGAACGAATGTACAAAGTATCATCAGATTATAGGAGATGTGACTGGATGCGAAGTTATTGTGCGGCTGTATTGGCATCAACAGGAACATACGAAGCCTATCAAGAAGTGGTTAAGGAAGCAAGGATAATGAAGTGATTATCTTAACACCAATTGATCTTCCCAAACTACTGGCTTCATCCAACTTCTCCTGACACGTTGACACATGGAAGTCTTCAGGTCCATTCTCATTTTTAGAACAGTACAACAAAGAGCTAAACTTGAACCTGAAATAGTCCTGAACACGCTCAAAGAAACCGATTGTTGATTGGTAGTGATGACGATAGGTGAGGATAGCGACAAACTCTTTGTCGAGCCAGTATTTCTTCACATTCATTGCCAACGCTTCCATCCTGTCCAGTGCTGTCTTCATCTGTGCAGTCATATATCCCCAGTACATCGGAGTTGCCCAAACAATTACGTCAGCATCGGCGAAGACATCGTAAATCTGATGCATATCATCATCGATTGCGCATCTGTGATTCTCTGACGTTGCACAAGACTCGCATCCTTGGCAAGGTCTTATCTTCATATCATTCAGAATAAAGTCGAACACCTCAACATCACCAGTCGTTTTGATACCCTGGATAAAATGCTCTGCTAGTGTGTCAGAGTTGCCGCCTCTTCTTGGACTTCCATGTAGTACAATAGCTCTCACGATGAATCACCTATGATGAATTCATATCCAAGCTATAATTGTAAATAAAGTGCTCATCAAAGCAGGAATTAGGCTCACAATCTCCTTCTTCGGATTTGGATTTTACCAGCTCTATATTGTGAAATGAATCTAAGAAGTATGACCAAAGATAGAACAATCGCACCTAATGCGCTGACTAAGACAATCTCCGGTTGAGGTGCATTTAGTGGATCTATTCTCTCAATAAATACTCCAATAGTTGCCCAGAGTCCAACCCCAGTGAAGACGTAATCATTTCTTGTGAATAAGACTGTGAGATAAATAACTAGGACTACTGATAGTATCAGAATACTCCAACCTGATTCTCCAATCGGCGCCGGGTCGAATCCTAATGATACAAATCCTGTCGTAGTATTCACAATAGTTGCTACAGTCACCCATCCACACAGCATGCTCCAAGCGACCGTCACAAATAGATGTTCTCTGAGAGTTCTCTCTCGTTTATTGATTCCAAGCCGCAAATAGGCTCCAAGAGAGGTCAGAAGATAGGCATACATGGCAGCGATGGCTGGCCAAACAAACCCAGAAGCCCAAAGTGCATACCAGACAGTTGTTGATATCCATGATAGCATGAAGAAGACACTCACTTCATGTACATATGGCATGTCGATCTTGTTCTCAGATGGCTTAAAGAGATCCCTTGCTTGATAGAAATAGAAGAGTCCTTGGAAGATAAAAATGGGTCCCCATATTGCAAATGTGATGGGTGCTGGATTAATCAGATTGGGGTATGCACTACTATTGAACACTGTACTGAAGTCCAAGTTCGAGAGTCCGATGAAAGCAAAACATAGTATCGGTACAATAAGATTTCCAATCTGCAGTATCACTTTCTCTCTGTTTCTATCCATTATCACATCAACTCACTAAAATTGGCACCAACGTTACCTAATATAGAATTACTCTGTTTTCTAACTATTGCCATAGTACATTTTCGATACGACCAGATAGAACTCCTTTTGAGTGTGAGCACAGCTTTGGGAACTTGGTCAACTTGACGGTTACTTGGAAGTACAATGGTCCTATCTTTGATGCCCATACTCACATCGGTGAATCCAACACTCTTAGCGAGATGGTGAGAATCGAAGAGGAGTTTGGGGTAGCTGCCCAAATTGGTATTGTACACTCAAAAGATGGGTTTAATTTTGCAAAGAAAGAGTATCCTGGTAGGTTTGTCTTTGCAAAATACCTCTCTCTCACTGATATAGCCCACTTCAATATTGAGCCGGTGATTGAAGACATTGCAAGAACCAAAGAAGAAGGATACTCCCTTGCAAAGACATGGTTTGGCCCAAGATGGAGAGGTTACATCGAAGACGTACCTCGTGGATTTGGAATTGACGATCCCAAGCTCGAACCTATATTCGAGGCATTAGAGGACAACGACCTCCCTCTCATAATTCACATCGCAGATCCTGATACTTATTTCAAACTACACTATCAGGATGCATCCATATATGGAACGAAGGAAGAAAATCTGCTCCAACTTGAGAATGTGATGGAGCGTCATCCTCGTATTCGCTTTCAAATCCCTCATTTTGTCGCCCAGCCTGAGATACATCGACTTCCTAATCTTTCCAAGTGGCTCGATAGATTTCCCAATATTATTGTTGATACTGCCTCTTCACGATGGATGGCTAGAGAGCTCAGCAAGGACGCTAAGATAGCTCGTGAGTTCCTGATCAAATACTCTGATAGAATTCTCTTTGGCACAGACCTGTCCGCAAATCGTGGGAAACGTGATTATTATGAGGGCCGTTATCTGGCTCAAAGGATATTATGGGAAACAAAAGATGTGGGCATCCCCCTACCATTCGAGGATGATGACACCAAGAACTCAGGTGGAACTATCATCAATGGGCTAGATTTGCCTCAGTCTGTTCTTCGCAAGCTCTATTGGGAGAATGCAATGAAGATGTATGGCACTGATGGTATCTCCACAATCTCTCACTGAGGTGTATCAGTTACTTGGTTTCTATTTCTGTGTTCTTTCCTGGGTGAAGGACGACTCCAACTATAAGGTTGGATAGCAGGTATGTTAGTAAAACATAGGGCCACATGTAACCCGCAAAGATGTTCCATCCGATGAGAATCTCCTCTACAGGACGCCCTATCAGAAAGCTTCCTCCCCATTCGAATAGTAATTCTAATACTACCCACAGCAATCCTACATGGACTAGATCCATAGTTGCGTACTCCTTGACGTAACGAAGTAGTAGATAAGCAAAGATGAAGATGTATACGATTCTGGTCGTCATCCCCACTTGGTGTGCTACCAATGTGCCCCATGCTGGTTCATAGATAAGACCCATGAGGACGAAGAAGTTGAAACCCGACACGAGGGTTTCCATGAGCCAGACACGAACAGCAGTAGAGAGAAGATGAGCATTCATAGATGAGGATAAAGTAGTACAAAATATACGCTTTACCCTTTGATGATTGAAGAATGAAAAGTGGTGCGCTCGCCGGGATTCGAACCCGGGCTTAACCTCATTTCCTACGCAGCCACCATGATTCTCAATCGGTTCAATTTTAGTTCAATGTCTTCAACATGTAAGGCGATGGGACAAGGGAGTGTCTTATAGAACTATTCTAATGTGCTTTTACTTCTAAACCCAATATTGAATCGAACTGAGTCTATGGGCCCTCGTCTTGAATTGCATTACCCATTCAATTTATGCCTTGCTTTCGAGCGCCCCCTCATCAAGGCAATGAACACCCCTGAGAAGAATACCCAGACTCCAATAAGTGCGTCAATCCTGTTAAGAGCCTCCCAAGGTGTCACAGCAATTAGAAGAGAAAGAGCATATATAGAAGCGATAGTTGCCAAGGCTCCAAAGAAGATAGCAATGAAGGGATTACGTAATCTAAGAATCTCACGATCCAATCCCTTTAGTATTTCTTGAGCAATTCTAACCAAAGATTTTGGCTCTTGTCTATATTGAACTTTGTTCAGCAAGATATGTTGTGATACCTTAACGATACGAACTTGCAATGCTCGGGTCGGATTCCAAATTAATTCCAAGCCTCTAAGGAAGCGACTTAGGATGGTATTATCAATTTTCGGCATTTGAAGCGCTGATACTAGATTGTCAAGTACTTTCAAAGCCTTAAGAGCCCGCCAGCGCGATTTTATTGGTCCCATAAAACCAGTTGTTTCGATAAACTTGTCTACAGTGTCTATAAGCACATGGTGGATGAATCTCTTGTCTATAGTCAATCGTTTCTTTAGAATTCCTTCTTGTTTTCTCTTTGAAATTTCACCGATTGCTTCACTCTCTCTGATTGCTTCCTTAAGGTGCTTGTAATTGTCAGTTATATCTCTCATCGATCCAGTAATCATTGATAGTTTGTCCATTACCTGAAAGACAAGAGTCGTAAACACATCAAATCTGACACCTATAGTATGTTCATAAATGCCGATTGGCAGGAAATCAGACCAAGCTGTGTAGCCCATCTGATCTATCATTCTTGCCAAGTCCACGAAATCATGTCGTCTTATGTGAACTCCACTCTCGCATTTTGTTTGGATGATTGTTTTCTCTCTCTCCCATCTTTCACCTAAATGTATCAGTATTCCTTGATTCAACCCTTCCCTATCAATAGTATCTGCGAATTTTTCAACAAGAAGACCTGAAATATGATTATTTTGAGGCGGAGTCCTTAACCATCTCAAGAGTACTCCCTTTGAAGCATATTGAGTAAGAGGCGAGATCCACCATGTTGGTTTTATCCTGAGATCGACAGCATTAGATAGAAGTTCCAAGAGCTGAGTATCCTCAGGGCTCACGCCTTGTATCATATCAACCTGCGCAAGCTCGACTACAAGTCCAAGATTATCTAGAATTGCTTTTGTGACAGTAACAAAGGTATTATCTTCAATATTACTAAGATTTCCGTCTAAATTATAACTCCTCAAGAATGATATGAGTGGGGACTCATCAGCTGGTGATTCAGCACGGGGGATAGGAAGACACTCAACAAGTCTGTTTAAAGTTGGCAAAAGATTCTTGACGTCAGAAATATCAAAATATGTTTTCGAGAAGGCTCCAGTATCCAGTTTGCCAAAATATCTCACATGTCTAGGGAGGAGGCTTTTTAGACGGTTAACACTCTCTAATGGTTCGTGCTCTCCTGTGTCAAGATTGACAAGAATATTTCCATCTATGTTTATGCGAGGCAGAAGATTCCTTGTGGTATACTGGACGCATGAAACTATCTCCGCCTTACTTTTATAGTATGAAAACAGGCTTATTAGGTCCTCTGAATCTCTTGGATTTCCTTCTGAAACTGTATTTTTCAGAGCTGCGGAAATCGCCCTTTCTAGGCTTTCTGTTTCAGTATCTTTGATTTTTCTTGTAGCTGCGTATATGCTCGATCTTGGATTCTCATACTCCTTTCCTCCGCACTTCACTACCCCATGTCCCGTGTACATTCCTATCTTGTAGTGATACTCTCTCC
>JAEOUM010000169.1 GCA_016839275.1 Candidatus Thorarchaeota archaeon | reverse complement strand
ATGCAGAAGGTTACCATGTTCGGTTTCTATTGGTCTCGCAACAATTGAATTCATTTTTTCCATGTCATACCATGCAGATAGTTCTGAAAAGAGCTGCTGCAGGATGCAAGAAAACTATGACATATGAAAAGAAGGATACTACCAATAATGAACACCCCGCCCGGATAAAGAGACCGCGAAATTCACTGGCGGAGAGCATGCCAACATTCGAGTTCGCCCGTATATATTATGACGGTCCCTAATAGTTCGGGTTGTGAAGGGAGGTGGGACCAATGTCTGGGTCCGAAATAGATGAGAGGCAAATAATAGGTCATCTACAAGCTGTTATGCAGATGGTTTCGATTTCTCTCTATGAGAGGGAAGGAGTCACGAACACGCTTGAAGGAATTGAACCAGAGTATGCATGTCTGCGATCAATGATGCTTGAACCTCAGAATCCTACAATGTGGAATGCAATGGCGCTTGTCTATCTGATGACTAACAGGTACGATGATGCTCGGGATGCGATAGAGAGATCTCTCGACCTAGACACAAGCATTGCCTGGACCTGGTCCATCTGGGGTGATTTACTCAGTATTCTTGGTAATGACACTGAATCAGTGCGTGCCTATCGAATGGCTGCTGAGCTAGGTTCTGAAGAGCCACATGTTCTACAACAGCTTATTCATCACTATACACAACGTGGATGTCATACTGAAACGCTATCACTTCTAGAACAACTAATCCCTCAATGTCCTGATGATCAGTCGCTATGGGACATCTATACGGAGTGTTTCCAGCGAATTAACCAGCCAATCCGTGCATAGGATACGGTTAAAGGAGTGATTTGTGTTCCGTTACTGGGGTTCAAACTTGTCAAATTATAGACGTGTAGTAATCGCAACCATTACTGGTGTCCTCCTTGGCATACTATGCATCATCGGTGTTGGTGCGCGAATTCCAGGTGGATATTCTGCGAATACAATCTATCTGCTCGCTGTCTGGTATAATCGAGTGATTATGGGTCTCCTTATTGGGACAGCAGGCGATATCACTATCATCAAGAGCACCAGAGAGAAGAACTACGGAAATGCAATCGTCAGGGGTCTCATATTTGGGTTGATTATTACATCTGCGACCCTATTGCTCTCAACGACTATCTTTGATCTCATTGGGTGGCTAGCAGGACTTGCTTATGGTCCAATTATCGATGTGATAGCCACAGCTACAGAAAAATAGAATCTGGCAATTCACACGCATTAAAGGGAAGTACACCAAGCTGCACGAGGAGTACGTTCACCGTTTCAACGAATAGTGTTTCGTCAAAGGATACTAGGTGTTTCTCAAGGGCGTCATCCAGAGTTTGGTCAATGTACACGAAATCCTCAAGACTCACTGACTCATCAAAGATTCCAGAACGCTTGAGAATCTTGAAGAGTGTATAATCATCCGAAGGATCCTCTCCATTCTCGATTGCTAGAGCCATTCCAGATACATTTCGAAATAGAAATCTCTGCATTGCAGATGAAACTGCATCATACATTGCAGCTATTGCGTCCTCTCTCATACCGTCTGAGAATCGATTCCAGCCTCCCTTTACATGAAGCCTAGCTCTCATGAGGAGAGCTTCCTCTTTATCTAACGAATCATCAATAAGTCCAGTATGTGGCAATATTCTCAGATAATATTAACCATAGTGAACTACTATATACTTACGAAAGCTGCAAAAATTGCATTTTTCGTTGAACAATGTTCTTTTCATGCCTAATATTCTCGTCAATTTCTAAGCTTATCTTCTTGAGTTTTGCCTCGATGAGTTAAATGGAACCTCTCAATTTTGGCACTCTTGTAATCGAATTCCTCTAGTTGATTGTATGTAATTCATACATGAGGATTGGAGATTGCACTATGACATTGATTTTCGAACCGCGGATAATCTAGTGCGCACACTTGTAGGTACCGGCATCCCAGCTCTCGATAGACTCCTAGAAGGTGGGTTTGAATGTGGACTTATGCATCTCTTCTACGGTCAATCATCCTTTCATGATGATTTATTACGCGCCGCTGTGTGGGCACAGGTTCCCAAGAAGAGAGGTGGACTTGAGAGTCCCGTCATTATCATCGACAACTCGAATATGATTGATACCTTGAAACTAGCAGACTATGCATCTGAGTTTGATATGAACATAGAAGAAGTCATGGAGAACATCTTCATTTCTCGAGCATTCAGCTCTTCTCAGACCTACGATCTCCTCATTAACCATCTTGATGAGTTCCTAGACCGTGTGCCAGCAAGGATGCTCTTAGTTCCAGGTCTGCCCGACTTATTCACAAGTGAAGGTCTTGATACCAATCGGGCACAGCAGGTCACGCATCTTGCAGCTCGTTTAATGGTGAAGACACTAGAGCATGAGCTAGTCACACTAGTTTCTACAAGGAGTCCTCAGCCTCCAAGAGGGCTTCCTCCTGTAGGCAGAGCGCTAGCAAGCAATGCGCAAGTTCACATTCTTGTTGAACAGACACCGATGAGAACTGTCTATACCTTAACCAAACATCCATCCCTTCAGGTACATTCAGAGTATCAGATACGGCATAACGCTCGATTTGGAGTGACTCTACCTCTGGACTTCTTCTTCGAGGATAGACCTTCTATTTGAGTGATTTTCCACACTCCGGGCAGAATTTCGAAGCAGGTGTGATCTCTGCGTTGCACTCTGGACATTTGCCAACAAGCATGGTGTAAAGTGGCTCAAGATTCTCACGCACGCCTTCTTTCAACAACTGCCTAGTCCAGAGTTCTCCTATTCCTTTTGTGAAGGATTTGATACTATCTGGACTCTTGAGAATATTTCCATTATCACAAGCATCTCTGAATGAAGTGCTGAAAGAGGCACTATCTTTCAGTTGTTGATTTACAAGTTTCCTGAGGTATGTTTCTAATGCGCTGTCTAATGGTTCGTGTTTGTAAGGCAATTCAATCCGATCTTCTGGAACTAGCACAGGTGCGAATACAGCTGGTGCGCCAGTGGTGTACGTTGCAACCCAAGTTTTGAAGTGTACAAGTGTTAACGGTGCAAGTCCTGGGATTGAGTTGTTTTCTAGTGTCATTCTTTGAACAGACTGCAATTCAAGTTTGAGATCCTCCGTTCTTCGTTCAACCATTCCATCCATGCTTTCTATTGATTCTACGACCTTCCTCTTGAGACCTATAAACTCCTTTTCCTTAGCATCACGTTCATCTTTCAGCTCAGCCACTTTTTCATGAAGTTCTTTGGTCTGTGTGACCACAGAATCATCCTCTGCCTTGGAATCCTGTTCTAGCTTAACATCAAGATCCGAAGCGCTTAGGCCTGCAGCCTCTGCAATGTCGTCTAGAGAATCAGTCACATTTCTATATGTTAAGACTGTATCATCGAGATCCTGAACAAGGTTTCTATACTTCTGAATTGCCTCTTCCAACTCCAAGTTGGAGAGTCCCTCTCTTGCAGTCTTAATATCTTCAAGAATTCTATTGAAAAAGCGTTCAAGCTCCACTGAGTCCCTGACAAACTGAGCGAGAAGTGCTCGACGATCTTTCTGGTGTTTATCTTTAAGCCTATAGACCACATCCGACATTCTACCTTGCAGTTTTTCTATTCGGAGATTGGTAGAGTCTTCTTGCGTTTTCAATCGTTTGTCCCATCTAGACATCTCAGATGAGATGACGTTCTCCATTACCTTCAATTGGTCAGTCAGCTTCTCCTTGGTGATTTTCTGAAGTTGTTCCATTGTACCAAATCGCTGTTTCGCACCTTCAATCACGCTCTGAAAATCTGAACTGATGGAGAGTGCAGTCTGAGAGTCAATCTTTAACTCGAGATTGTTTAGCTTATCATTCGGATCAACCTCCACATACTGATTTCCGTGTGCCACAAATAAAGCAGGATCCTGAATGTTCCTGATTTGATAGACCTTTGGCTCTATGGTTTTTAGTAATGGGAGTGCTTTGTCAACTCCTGCTGGAATATCTTCAAATCTTGCAATCTCTGTGCTTAGAATTCTTCGAACTGGACCAGTCGCAGTGTCTTCACTGAGTTCAACACCAACCGATGATTCTCCAATTGCAGAGAGTACTATCGAGTTTGCATCCGAGATTTGCACAATCCAGAATGGAACAGTGACAGGAGTCAGAAATTTGAGCTTAGCCTTGCCTTTTCTATTCGATTCTGCCAGGATAAAAGCCATCGCAAGGGCTACCTCTTCTTTGTCTGGTATGACTTTGGTCTTTGTTCGTCGGAATAAGAAGTCAAGAGCGATCTGTCTAACCATGGAACCGCATTCCTCGGAGTTTCGGAGCTACTGTGGTTAATTATGTTTACTAGGTTGTCCTCTCACTAGTAAGAGTACTCAATCAGAACTGCTCTGCAATTTTTTCTATTATAATTCGACAAATTATGTAATGCATCGAAAAAGGGCTAAAACTAACCTAGGTCATTCTCAATGGCATCTAACATATCGTCGAATGACGCCTCGTCAGAAATCCGCAGAGGAATGATTATCTCAGGATCAAAGCCTAGTGCCACATCGAGACAGACTTTGACATGATATGACACTGAGATGAGATCTCCATAGAATGATATACCATGGCTCCACCCTTCTCCAAGTCGAATCTCTTTCCATATGTCAAAGTCATCAATAGTAAGAGGGCAATACCTGTCATCGATTATTGTATCTTGCTTCATTGAATGCTGGTAGCACTTTGCCTCTTCTCTCCTCCTTATCTCTAGTTGGACACCTCTGACCCTACTTCTCTCACTGACCCTAAATCTGACATTAATCCCTCGTTTCTTTCTCAGTATATTCGAGTCAAGATGGACATACAAGCTACCAGAAGCATCTGTCAACGGGCGTATGTCAGTATTCTCGGGGATTTTCGGTGGGCGTTCTTGAAGCACGTTAAAAGACTCTTTTATTCTAGGGTCGAGTGCCCAGTTAACCTCGACAACACTCTCAATCGTATACTCAATCGACCCATTGAAACCCTTATAGCTTGGAGGAATCCCTCTTGGCAGAGTAAACGAAAGCGGAAGCCGCGTAACTCCTTCTGGTACGATACCTCCCTCAAGGATTCTGAACACTCTACTAATATGGTACTTCTCTTGAGTTATTTGATATTCTCCTGATCCATGTACCGTTTTCTCTTTGCCAACAACTTTCAGAACGACTCTGTTGCATTCAAATGATTTGTTTGTTCGAATTGTGACTTGGCCAACTAGTCTTTCTCCTGGAAAGATGCTATTTTCATCAAGAAAAATACTAACTGACCTCAATTTCTTCTTCCCTATCTCTGATTTGTAATGAAGTCAAATAGGTTTTCGTCAAGACTAGGAAATACTGTACATTCACGGGTTCATTTCGCTAGATTATTCAAATCTAGTCCTGATATTTGCTTAGTAGAATGACACCAACAATACCAAACACCAGACCAATTGCATAGAAAGGTATGTTCGTAATAATCTGTCCAAAAATCATTATACCTCCAAGGACTACAGCAAACATACTGACTGTCCCCGTAATTGCATTGAATCTAGATGCTGGATTCCTTTGTAGGCCTATTGACACCGTATAGATTGCAGCGATTGCAGTGAAAACTCCTAATAGAATGAGGGGTAGAAGCGCATTGATGAAGCCTTGAATGATATCAACAGCCCCGAACAACTCCAAGGTGAACCACTGTGTGAACTGCGATGCCAAAGCTTGAAAGAGAGAGGTGATTGGTGCCCAAAGAATTGCTATTCGGCTGGTACCTCCTGCCATGAGTCCAATTCCTATCAGCATAGTTGCTGAAAACAGGAGGATGCCAGTAAAGTCTGTGAACATCATAGGCTCGGTGACTCCTCCAAAGGCTATGAAGACTGGTGTAAGAATCATGAGAACAATACCAATACCTGCAGGGATGTCGATTTTCTCTCCAAGACGACGATTTGAGAAGAATACAAGCGCTATCAGACCAACATTCATGAGTGGCTGAATGACCACAATACCTGCAAGCTGTGTGGCAAACATGTAGGTTAGTCCACCAATGAGAGCCATCACAAATCCGATGACCCATCGTGGTTTTGAGAAGAGCTTTCGAGTCTGTTTTAGCGGATTCTTAGCATCAATCTCCTCCATCTCCGCGAGGGCTTCCTTTTGGATGATAGGAGCAATATTCCATAGAAGTGATGTTACTAGTGCGAGGATGATGCCAAGCATATCATTGGGAAGACCAAATAGTTGCATTGAAAATCAACTGTGTTCAATGTGACTCCTTAATAAGGAATTTCATGAGTTCCTTTGAATCCTTAGATTCAATGATTCAAAGTTTGCATAGCATGGATACATGCAAACGATTTCTTGGCAAGACGCTCCGAGAGATGATGTTTATTCGAGTAGAGATGTTTTCAGCTCCTCACTCTTCCCAGTCATGAAGATCTGATAACTTGCGTTCTTGAATGCAACTGCTATGCCCCCCAAATAGGGCTCTCTATCTTCCTCCGTGAGAACTCTTCCACTGAGTGTTCTCTTTACACACATCAGGGCGAGGTCATGGGTTACATGGATATGCACTTGGTTATCTTTCAATGAGGCAAATCGTCTTAGTGTATCATCCATCAACCGCTCTTGGAACTCGCTGAAGGATTCGATTCGTCCCTCAAATTCTCCCAACGCCCACCGATTGACAAATTCGGTCACATTGTCCCCGTTGGGATTCAAATTCATCCACACAGTATTATCAGTGTATTCAGGTCCGACTAAGGTTGGAAGAGGGTCCATGTCAATCACATCCCCTCCAGCTTGAATGAATCCCTCAGAGATTGCCTCCGCTGTTTCGTAGCACCTAGGGACTATACTGAAGAAGAAGTGAGCTTTTCTGTGATTTGGAATCCTTAGCCCCATCTCTTTGGATACTACTTTGCCCAATGGTGTCAGCCCTCCGCTCAGCATATCCTCGTGGTTGCGTAGGGTCTCTCTATGAGAGTGTCTGACTAGAATCATCAGAGGCTTATCTTCATCAACATCACAAATCCAATGTATCAGCTTCTTAGCTGAAGATAGCCAGTCTTCAGTGTCCCAGAGGTCTTCACTAGTCACTACTCTTTCTCCTGTCTTCTCTCCTCTAAAAGCACCTCTATTTGAGTCTGTTCACATGATGTAAGTACAATAGACGATTACAATCATGGAGAAACTTGGCCCACTCGTATGTAATGGCCTTCAGAAGATATAATTGTTGAATGCATCAGGGACTGCCATTCTTGAACAGATCGTATCGAAACTGGACTTTGTACCCCTCAGAAGTGACACTTACCTTGGCTTCAAGCTTGAATACTTCGCAGAACTTGAGGGCTTTGGTCACATCTTCATAGTTATTTGTACCATGAAGCAGAGTTGCCCACGCGTTCTTTGTATGTCCTATCGCGTTGTCCACAGCTTGTATCTTTTGTCTACAGTAGCCGTCAGGGCAGTCAGTGGTCATCAATTATGCGCTCCGATGTGCAAGATATGTCCCGGCCGAGTTACCCGCGTAGATTTCATTCCCAATATAGTGGTTTCGGTTTTTAACTTGGTGCACATGCACAGAATCGGAGAGATTAGACAATGGAGTAACTACTACTTATTGGACTCACTCTCACTGACCATCTTTCTTAGATGAAGCTCAGCAAGCCATGGAAATTTTGACTCTGAGAATCTCAAAAGAGGTGAGGCAGCCTTGATGAAGTCTGCTTTCTTCATACTACGTTGAAGTTGATCAACTTCCCGTAGGTTATCAACAACAAATTCCACAAAGACTTCTGGAGATGTTGCAGAAAAATAGGTATCCCAGTATTTCATTTGATAAGTATCTTTGAGCCACGCCACTAGCTCATCAGCTTTTATTGCTCTCTCATCATAAGTTGTTTTCATTAAGAACTGAATGTAGTCGCTTGCATTCAAATTCCATCGCACAGCTGTCCAAATACTATCAGTTTCTAAGAAATGATCCAAGATTCTCCTAACACGTCGAGCAGTGAATCCGGTCCTCTTTGCGATTTCACTAATAGGTAACCGAGCATCTTCGATGAGAACCTTGAGCACTTTGAGGTCTGCCTTGGTTAATTGAATCTTTCCTCCTCGCTGGTACAGAATCGGGTAAACATCCACACGAACCACATTTCCACTATTTCTAATGAAAGATGTTATCTTGTTAAGTCCTTCAGACCTGATGTACTGAGAGAAGATAGTGTACACATTGCCATCCGTATATGCTCCCAGACCAACAAGAACAACCATTGGATTCTGCCCAAGTCGTGCAATAGACTCCTCTGTATCCTCTGAGCCATCAGTATATGCCAGAGCAAACATAACATCTGCGTCAATCATCTCCATACTAAACATGACCGCGAAGCTATCGATGATGCCAATCTCCATCATCCTGAAAATTCGTCCTCGAACCGCATTCGCTGTGAGCCCAAATTTGTCTGCAAGCGCCTGATATGACATCCTACAATTCTCGTGGAGCTCCCACATAATGCCTCTATCAATCGTATCCACTCGATATCAACCAATCCGTGTCTTCTTTCAATTGCAGCCTTCAGAATGACTACTTTATTAGAGTGAACCCTCTTTTCTTAATTTCCTTTCTTTTATGGTTGAGTATTTTGTATTTGAATAGTCTATCTCGGAACGACCGAGCTTCAGAGATTAATAGAGGATAGACTCCCAGACGTTTATCGATGGTACTGCCTGACTTAGTTTCGACCATCTCTCTCGGTCGTTTGAGTTCGTTAGGACGTACTGATGTGGGTAAAAAAATCCTAGTATCAGTAGCAGCCACGAAGGTCCGTCGCGGCTTGGCAGGTACCACAAAGGTTACTTATGGTCAGGCGTGTGCCGTCTAGAAGGATAGAGGCTTGAGCAGATGAGTGAGTTCAAACTAGAAGCCCCCTTCAAGCCGACCGGGGATCAACCACAGGCGATTGCAAAGCTAGTGGAGGGACTCGAGAGTGAGCTTAGGCATCAGACACTTCTAGGAGTCACTGGCTCTGGTAAGACTTTCAGCATGGCTAATGTGATAGAGGCTGTTCAAAAGCCTACTCTAGTCATTTCGCACAACAAGACCCTAGCAGCACAGCTTGCCTCTGAGTACAAGCAGTTCTTCCCCTCCAATGCTGTGGAGTACTTTGTGAGCTACTATGACTACTATCAACCAGAGGCATACGTACCTTCAAAGGACATGTACATAGAGAAGGAGGCTGACATCAATGCAGAGATTGAACGGCTCCGTCACTCTACAACACACTCAATCAGGTCTCGAAAAGACGTCGTCGTAGTCGCCTCTGTATCTTGTATCTATGGAGTTGGTGATCCAAGTGAGTATGACTTCTTCCGTATGTTCCTGGAACGCGGAAAGCAGGTTGATAGAAGGGAGATTCTCGAACGCCTAGTAGCGATGCAGTATGAACGAAATGACATGGATATCAAACCTGGAGTTTTCAGGGTTCGTGGTGATGTCATTGATGTATACCCTTCAGGATCTGAGAACAGTATCCGCATTGAACTTGATGGTGATAAGATTGATAGACTCACCATTCTTGAACGTCTCACTGCAAGAAAACTTGGAAGTCCTGACTGGTTCGAACTCTACCCAGCTCGTCATCATGTTGCACGTTATGAGAAGATAGCAGAGGTGCTTGATGAGATTGAGCAGGAGATGCATGAGCGTGTTGATTGGTTCAAGAAGGAGGGCAAACTCGTAGAGGCAGACCGCCTTAGGCGGCGCACGATGTTCGACCTTGAGATGCTAAGAGAGACTGGAATCTGTCAGGGCATTGAGAACTATTCTAGGTGGATTGACGGTCGTGCTGAGGGTATGAAACCCTACACTCTATTGGACTACTTTCCCGACGACTTCCTCATGATAATCGATGAGAGCCACATGACAATTCCTCAAGTTCGTGGAATGTATCATGGCGACCTCTCTCGTAAGAGGAATCTTGTTGATTATGGATTCAGATTACCCTCTGCCATGGACAACCGTCCCCTGAAGTTTCATGAATTCGAGAAATATATGAGAAACGTCATCTACACAAGTGCGACGCCTGGTCCGTATGAACGAAAAGTAAGCCAGCAGATAGTTGAACAGCTTGTTAGACCTACAGGACTTCTGGACCCTGAGATAGTTGTCAAACCTGTCGTAGGGCAAGTAGATCATCTCCTTGGTGAGATAAGGAAAACAGTAGCTCTTGGAGATAGAACTCTCGTTACGACGCTCACGAAAAAGACTGCTGAGATGTTGAGTGAGTACCTTGTTGAGGCAGGAGTCAAGGCACGATACCTGCATTCCGATATCGGTACGGTAGAACGTATAGAGATCATACGCCAGCTGCGTCAGGGAAAGTTTGATGTCTTGGTTGGCATCAACCTCCTCAGAGAGGGACTTGACCTTCCCGAGGTATCCTTTGTAGCGATTCTTGATGCAGACAAGGAAGGATTTCTACGTACAGACTGGGCGCTCATTCAGACAATGGGTCGAGCTGCAAGGAGTGCTAATGGTCGTGTCGTGCTCTATGGTGACCATGTATCAGAAGCCATGCAGACTGCTATCGATGAGACAAATCGAAGACGTCGATATCAGATTAAGTACAATGAGGAGCATGGCATTAAGCCCACTTCAATTGTCAAAGACATTCGAGATATCGCTGAGGGTATTGTCAAGTTTGAGAAAGAAGTTCAGACTAAGATTGAAGACTTTGATCCCTTCGAGATAGACGAACTAGCTGATTACATTATTGATCTAGAGGAAAAAATGAAGGAAGCTGCACGGAACCTTGAGTTTGAGAAAGCAGCCAAATTGCGAGACCAAATAGCAGGTCTACGGCAGAGAATCGAGGGAGTTCAATAGTGACCACAGCGGAGAAGAAAAAGAGCACTGGTGACCTAGAATCTGAGACAGATGGTCCTAGGTCTATAGTGGTCATTGGAGCCGCTGAGCACAACCTGAAGCATATTGATGTGACTATCCCTAAGAATACCCTAACCGTAGTGACTGGTCTCTCGGGATCTGGAAAGAGCTCTTTGGTCTTTGACACCATCTATAGTGAAGGTCAGAGACGGTTCATCGAGTCACTATCACCATACGCTCGTCAGTTCCTCGGAATGCTTGAGAAACCTAAGGTCGACCTGATGACAGGTCTCTCTCCATCAATATCCATTGACCAGAAGAGTGTGAGCAGGAATCCCAGAAGTAGTGTCGGTACGATTACAGAAATCTACGACTATCTTCGACTCCTTTATGCAAGGGTGGGTGAACCTCACTGTCCCCAGTGTAAGAAGAAGATAGAACCTCAGACATCACAGCAGATTGTCGACCGTGTATTGAGCCTGAAGGAAGGCTCACGTATTATGATTATGGCTCCCATTGTCCGTGGCAGAAAGGGAGAGTATAGGAAAGAGTTTCGAGACCTTCTCAAGAAGGGATTTGTACGAGCCCGGGTCGATGGGAAGCTTACTGAACTTGAAGATGGAATGTCCCTCGATAGGTATTTCGAGCATACAATAGAGGTTGTCATAGATAGGCTTGCAGTGAAAGAAGCTGACAGAGCTCGTATCTCTGAGGCTGTGGAAACCGCGCTCAATATGGCTGAACGAGTCGTCACAATTGTCACTCCTGATGGAGATATTACTCTCTCAGAGCAGTTCGCATGTGTACACTGTGGCATCAGCCTTCCTGAGATGGAGCCACGTATCTTCAGCTGGAACACACCTCAAGGTGCATGCCCTCACTGCACAGGAATTGGAGTCATCCGAGAGTTTGACCCTGATCGATTCATTACAGACCCAAATCGTTCTTTGAATACAGGTCTGTTCGAGATAGACCAATGGAAAGCCAAGCGCAACTTCACAAAGAGGATTGTCGAGGGTTATGGCTTCACCATGGATACCCCGTGGAAAGACATGACCAAGAAACAGAAGGATCTCCTGCTGTATGGTTCTGGAAGTAAAAGGTTTGAGGCAACTTGGGAGAGTGATAATCCTGAGTTCGAGGTCCAGTGGAAGGGTACATTCCAGAGACCCTTTGAAGGCTGGGTAGAACGTGCCAAACGAATGTACAAGACTACAAAGTCTGATTATGGGCGGAGGATACTTGAGAAGTATATGTCCTCCCAGACATGCCCAGTGTGTCAAGGCGCGCGGCTAAGACCTGAGTCCATGGCTGTTTCTTTCAATGACAAATCAATCACTGATATCAATGGTCTGTCAATCAAGGCTCTGCGAGAGTTCTTTGAGAAGGCTAAGATTGAGCCTAGGTTCAAGCCTGTGGCAGAGCCCATTCTTCGTGAGATCATGGGACGCATTGGGTTCTTGGAGGATGTCGGACTTGAGTACCTCACCCTCGATAGGTCAGCTCCAAGCCTAGCTGGAGGTGAGGCGCAGCGAATCCGTCTGGCAAGTCAAATCGGGTCGAGTCTGGTTGGAGTCACCTATGTGTGCGATGAACCCAGTATCGGGCTCCATAGTCGTGACAATATACGTCTTCTAAAGTCCCTTCTTCGACTTAGAGACCTCGGAAACAACGTTCTAGTGGTTGAGCATGATGAGGAAACCATCCGCACAGCAGACTACATCGTTGACCTGGGGATAGGCGCAGGTTCTGAGGGTGGTGAGGTTGTCGTTGCTGGAACTCTCGATGATGTCCTAAAGTCAAAGAAGTCCATTACTGGGAAATATCTCAGGGGCGATGAGAAGATACCTGTTCCTGAGCATCGAAGACAGCCCAATGGACGTTTCATTGAACTCCGAGGATGCAAGCATAACAATCTGAAGAATCTGAACATTCGGATACCACTAGGACTCTTTATCGCCACAACTGGAGTTTCAGGTTCTGGTAAATCTTCCTTAATCGTCGAGACCCTTCAACGAGAACTAGCACGACGATTTCATAATGCTGAGGCAAAGCCCGGTAAGTTTGATGAGATTGTAGGTGTCGAACAATTGGATAAGGTCATTGTCATTGACCAGAGCCCTATTGGAAGGACACCACGGAGCAATCCTGCAACATACGTAGGTCTATGGTCCCCGTTACGAGACCTTTTCTCTAGTCTTTCTGAGTCACAGATTCGAGGGTATAAGCCTGGTAGATTCAGTTTCAATGTAAAGGGTGGTCGCTGTGAGACCTGTAAAGGTGCAGGGGTGGAAGTCATCGAGATGCAATTCCTCCCTCCTGTTCAGGTCACCTGTAGTGAGTGCAAGGGTAGGCGGTACAACAGAGAGACCCTTCAGGTACGTTTCAAGGGGAAGAACATAGCGGACATTCTCGACATGCGTATTGACGAGGCCGTGCAGTTCTTCGAGGGTATCCCCTCAGTTCACGGAAGGCTCGAAACCCTATGCGAGGTTGGTATGGGCTATGTAAAGCTGGGGCAGCCAGCCACCACCTTGAGCGGCGGAGAAGCACAGAGAATAAAGTTGAGCAAATACCTCTCTCGACCAGCCACGGGGCAGACGTTAATCTTACTTGATGAGCCGACCACTGGTTTGCACTTTGCAGACATTAAGAAGCTGCTTGAGGTTCTACACCGACTAGTTGATCTGGGGAACACTGTTCTCGTGATTGAACATCAATTAGATGTGGTCAAGACTGCAGATTGGGTCATCGATCTAGGCCCCGAAGGCGGTGATGACGGAGGTTTCCTAGTTGCAGAAGGAGCTCCTGAAGATATTCTAGCTTGTAAGGATTCATACACAGGTCAGTACCTTCGTAGTCTTCTAGAACCAGGGAATCCAAAGAAAACATCCTCAGTCAAGAAAATGGCTGTGACTCCAACGGAAAAGGGGAGGTCTGTGAAGTGACTGGCTATATTCAGGTTCGTAAGGCCGAGGAACACAACCTCAAGTCAATTGACGTAGACATACCCAGAGACCGCCTTGTAGTAGTTACAGGCCCGAGTGGGTCTGGAAAATCAACTCTGGTTCTGGATACAATATTTGCAGAAGGACAACGACGATATGTTGAGAGTCTAAGCTCCTATGCCCGTAGATTCCTTGGTAGGCTCGATAAACCGAAAGTTGAGAAGATTACAGGTCTCCCTCCTGCAATCTCTATTGAGCAGAAAGGTCGCACAAAGAATCCCCGTTCAACAGTTTCAACAAGCACAGAAATTCATGATTATCTACGACTTCTCTATGCGAACATTGGAGTCGCTCACTGCGTAGAATGTGGTCTACCGATGGAACAATTGACTGCTGAGTCTGCAGCACGTCTTCTCTTAGATGAGAACGGTGGGCAACGAGTCCATATCCTTGCACCAGTTGTCTGTGGTGAGGTCGGAAAACATGAGGAATGCCTAGAAGGCCTTCATAAGAATGGTTTCGTGCGAGTGCGCGTTGATGGAGAAGTCCTCGATATCGACCAGGTTGACCTCGATGCCAGGAAAAAGCATGATATTGACGTCGTTGTAGATAGACTCGAGTTGAATCAGAAGAATCGCGAACGTCTGATTGGCTCATTAGAGACTGCTCTCGAAACTGGTGATGGAAGAGCAATAGTTGCACGAGAGGGGATTGATGATCTTACCTTTGCCGAGCAGTTGATGTGTCCGAAATGTGGGATACAATATGAGAAGCTCGGTCCAAAAGCATTCTCATACAATAGACCTGATGGTGCATGTCCTGTCTGCAATGGTCTTGGAGTAACAATGTCAATTGATCCCGAACTCATGATTCCGGATAAGAAAATGACAGTTCATGAGATAAGCCGGTACATCAATGCAGGTGAACGTACTTGGTGGAATGAACGACTCGTTGCCTTGGGGGAGCTTATTGGATTCACCTTGGAGACCCCCTTCAACGAGCTGAATGAAACTCAGGTTGAAACACTCATGTGGGGTCGTCCTGAATACACACTTCATTATGTTCAGGAGGGTGAGACTTCAACATGGGAAATTACTAGGAAATGGTATGGTCTCGTTCCTTGGCTTGAGAAAATGTTCGATCGAGGAAAAGGCAGCGAAAAGATGTACTACCGATGGTGGGCTCAACGTATCGCAAATGAGTTCTCTCGAAAGACCACCTGTGAAGCCTGCGGTGGAAGAAAGCTCAAGCCAGAAAGTCTTGCAGTGACTGTGGCAGGGAAGCCTATCGATGAGATTACTTCTATGACAATTGAAGGTGCAGCTGAGTTCTTCAAGAGTATCCCGCTCACTGAAAGAGAGTTCAAGATAGCAGAGCTAGTTCTTAAAGAGATTCGGGCGCGTCTTAACTTCCTTCTTGCGGTTGGTCTTGATTATCTTAGCCTCGATAGAGCATCCATGACCCTATCTGGGGGTGAGAGTCAGAGAATCCGTCTGGCGACCCAGATTGGCTCTGCACTCACTGGAGTGCTTTATTGTCTTGATGAGCCAAGTATTGGTCTTCACCCTCGAGATATTGGCAAGCTCATTGAAACCTTCTACCACCTGAGATCTCTTGGCAATACTGTTGTTGTCATCGAGCACGACCGTGACACAATTACAGCGGCTGATCATTTGATAGACCTCGGACCGCTTGCTGGCGTGAATGGTGGTCAACTTGTAGCCGAGGGTCCTCCTGCAAAAGTGCTTGCTGATTCGAAGTCCTTGACAGCTCAATACCTTGCAGGAAAGAAACGGATACCGATACCTGCAGAGAGAAGGATTGGCAATGGGCAGAAGATAACAATCCATGGGGCTCGAGCTAATAATCTCAAGAATATTGATGCTGACTTCCCACTTGGTGAACTCATCTGTGTGACAGGCGTGTCAGGTGCTGGCAAGAGTTCTCTGACTCATGAGATACTCTACAAGGCTCTGGCTCAGAAAGTAAACAAAGCCAGTACTGTTCCTGGACCCTATGACTCAATTGAAGGAATAGAGAACATTGACCGGATGATCCTCGTTGACCAGTCTCCAATAGGAAGAACACCTCGCAGCAATCCAGCAACCTATACGAAGACATTTGGTGAGATTCGCAACCTGTTTGCGATGATGCCTGAGGCAAAGGCACGAGGATTTGGACCTGGTCGTTTCAGCTTCAACACTCGCGACGGGCGATGTGAGAAGTGTAAAGGCAGTGGAGTACTACAGGTTGAGATGCATTTTATGTCGGATGTGTTCATGACCTGTGATGTGTGCAAGGGCAAACGATTCGACAGGGAAACTCTTGAAGTCACATACAAAGGAAAGAATATCACACAAGTGCTCTCCCTGACTATTGATGAAGCATTAGAATTCTTCGCTGATATTCCCAAGATTGCAGAGAAGCTAGGTACCTTGGTTGATGTTGGTCTCGGCTATCTACAACTTGGGCAACCTGCAACTACATTGTCAGGTGGCGAAGCCCAACGCATGAAGCTCGCAGCTGAATTGTCTCGCCGGTCCACAGGGAATACGTTCTATCTGATGGATGAGCCCACGACTGGCCTTTCTGCTTCAGATGTGCATGTCCTTCTTGGTGTTGTGAACCGTCTTGTTGATGCTGGGAACACTGTGGTGATTGTTGAACACAATCTGGAAGTGGTCAAGACTGCGGATTATATCATAGATCTCGGTCCAGACGGCGGTGATGGCGGCGGCGAGATCGTCGCAGTAGGAACCCCAGAAAATGTAACGAAGGTGAAGAGATCTTATACTGGGAAACATCTGAAATCAGTTCTCTCTTTATCCTGAGGTTGTCCAAGACGTCCTGTAACATGCGCCATTTATCGTCTTGATCATCATTAAAGCAGTACAGACTCATCGATGTCTTTTGCCTTTTGCCGACTTATTATGGCAGGTTTAACGATTAGATCATAGAGCACTTGCTGCACCAGTACAATAGACACTCCGATGATGAATCCAAAGATAAAGCGTGGCAGCGGAGGCGGTGGTGGTGGCGGAGGTGGCAAAATGCCATCTTGGTACCTATTAACTCCATAGGCAAAATCTGGATTGTATGTGAGTTCATAAAACTCACCTCGCTCGAAGTCAGTTAGTATGAATGGCCCTGCTGTCACAAGAGGGTCTTCCAGATTAAATACTGGGTTCCAATCCTCCCAGCCAGCATACCCAATTCCGGATACATTATTGAAGATGTGGAGAGGTATAATGTATTGAAATGCAAAATGGTTGAAGTGCCAGTATGACTCTGAGTTAAATTCGAAGACGACTCGATAGGGCGTAGGAGCGTACGCTGCCTCAAGGGCGCCTAGACTCGGTTCAACTTGGTTTCCAGTCAACGCACTCTCAAAGAGATATGTGAATGTGAATGCCACATCGTTGGCAGTCAATGGAACTCCATCACTCCAAGTTGCATTCTGAATGATGTCGACAGTAAAGAGAGTATGCCCTGATGGCACACTAGGATTATCAGCGTGGGTCTCTATAACAAGGCTTTCTGCGAGATAGGGCCAGGGCTTTAGATTGGGATCATAGGAATAGAGGGATGGCCAAAACTCCTCAGAGAATGGGACGGAGTAAGCCGATTCAGTTGCATAGAAGTTGAAGCTATCAGGCTCATTTGGCAGTGCGACTGTAACCAAGCCGCCTAATGTATTGTCAAGCCTGTGGATTTTTCTCATGGTCCATGGTCCAGTGACATATCTACGAAAATCGGGAACATGACCAGTGAACTCGCCTGTCCTGTATACTTGGTTGTAGGTGTTCTCATAGACCACAAGCAGCGGAACCTGTTCATGGAGGATTCTCTGCATCCATCTTGATGCATTATACACCTCATCATATGTTGTTCCATTCCAGAACTGTGGCAGGCAGTTGTCGAAGGTTGCGTTCTTGAAGTTACTTGGATTTAGACCCTCTCTGTCAGCATTCGCTGAATAATACCTATCAGCAAGTTCGGTGATATCGTTGCCATAGAAGTTGTATGCAAAATAGACCATATCATAGGCTTCATGATTGTCCAACCTTGAGAGGTAATCATTGGGCAAAGCATTTTTTTTAACCGCAGGGATATCGAGCGATAAAAGAGCATCGACAGCATACGTTGGTATTACAACAGTTATGCACTCTGCGCACAATGGTGCCTCAACTTCAATAGGTTCGATAGGCTGTCCCTTGTAGGTTCTCCATCCATCTGGACCATAGGGGAATAGTCCTGAGGCATTGAGTAGTGCATTGCCAATCTCTGGTTCTGCAGTATAATAGTGCCATGGCAATTCATCTTCAATACACCAGCAACTTGGATATGGTACCAATGAGTCATGTTCTCGCCCCCATCCATCCAACATTTCTGCAGTCAAACGGGTCTTGTCAAAGGCAAATGCAAAAGCTCTTCTCAGAACGGTCTCATTCAAAGGTGGGTCTCGGCAGTTGATGGTAAGATGACCATAGCCATTTCGTGTTGCAGTGTATATATCGATATCAGGATCTGCATCGAGGGTCGCATAATGGACAGGATCGAAAAAGCTATAGTCCATTTGAATAGTGCTAGCTTGGATTGCCAGAACCCTCTCATCCTGACCAGAAATCACTTGGAATACAACTCTGTCTACATACGGTCCCTTGTTCAAATCACATGGCACATTCGCCGCTGATGCGAAACAACTACTAGCCAATGGAAGCAATAACAGAGGAATAATCAGAGCAGTCAAAAAGACTCTTCGATCTCTTATCACACTCTCCCTCACCCTATTAATACGCAATCACACCTAAAGCGCTTTTCTACTACGATGATTGATTGGAAGAAGATGATTGCAACGGATGATTGAAGAATGCATATCTATTATGTTCCAAGTTTGCCCGTTATTAATTCTGAAAAACGAATACAAGAGAGAAGCGCGCGTTCCGCTTTCGATTTGTCGTCAGGTCTTGCATATTATCTCCATAGCATAGAGTGTAAAACTTTCCTAATTATCTTTTAAATAAAAAATAGGGCATTATAAAGTCTTTATTTGAATTTTGATGTTATCATAGATTTCAAAAACGATAAAACGATATCGATATTTGTTTTATTAGACTCCCAAGAGAAAGCGAATGACTTACACATACCCTATATTAACGACTCGCGAGAAAATCATCTCACTTACTTCCACAGAATCATCATGATTCGTCCGCCGGGAGGACAACACATGATACAGCGAGAGGATGCCTCAAAGACAACTTCAGTGATTTCCAGCGACGGGCCTCCCTCAGTGACAGAATCTGACCTCAGGATACGTCTCAGGGCTTTTCCACGTGACGCTCAGACGTGGTATAAATTAGGTTTCTATCTCCGCTCCATCAAGAGACTCGAAGAGGCAGAAGAAGCACTGCGGAAGGCCATCTCCTTGAATCCTGGTCCAACTCATTTTCACGAAGAACTTACACATACACTGATGGAGCTTGGAAAACTTGATGAAGCATACCAGTTGTGTGATTCCCGAAGACAGCCCGTTGTCAACTCTCTTAGTGATGAGATAGAAGCGCTTCGTGGAATTGAACGAGTTGTTGTTGAAGAGGTTGATCTCATCTCTCCCTGTATAGCCTGCCCTGAATATACCTACTATGGTTGTTCTAATGGTGGCGCATGTGAGTCCATCATTCAATGGCGTGCTCGGATCCGTCAGCTCGCAATCCAAAAGTCGCAAGTACAGTTATCAAAATAGCGCGATTGTCCATTCCGAATCACTGATTTGGCACGGAGTTCAAAAGTGATTGGACTCACAGTAAAGGATGAAATAATATGTCAAACCTTGCAGCCCTAGTCAGTGACTTACCTGATCAACCAGGAGTATACCTCTGGAAGAATGAGAAGGGCGAGATTCTTTATATTGGCAAGGCTAAGATGCTGCGACGACGAGTAGGATCCTATATGCGAAAGACTGGTCTCTATCGTAGGATTTGGGAGATGATGCAAGAAGCAGTAGATCTTGAGACCATTATCACGAATACCGAGCGAGAGGCCTTGGTTCTTGAGCAGACACTTATCAAGAAACACCAACCTCGGTATAACATTGCTCTGAAAGACGATCGTAGACATGCATGGGTACGAGTTGATAGGAATGATCCTATTCCAACCTTTGAGGTCACGAGGGATGCTGTGAAGAATGGCGCAACTTACTTCGGACCCTATGGTAGTACAAAGCGTCTAGATAGGTTCCTAGACACAATACGAAAGATAATCCCTGTAGCAACCTGCAAAGAACCCTGGAAGGTCAAACGTGCATGTATGGACTTTCACCTTGAACGATGCACTGGTCCTTGCGAGAAACGCATCTCGCAGGAGGAGTACTCTTCGCTCGTTGAGCAGATGTGTATGTATTTGGAAGGTAGATCAGAGGAACTGACAAGGTCAATTGAGGAAAAGATGAGAGAGGCGTCTGCGGAGATGCGTTTTGAAGCCGCAGCAGAACTACGTGACCGACTGACAGACATTGAGATCATCATGAGCAGGCAGAAAGTGGTCGAGTTCGAGGGCATAAATCGTGATGTACTTGGAATCTCCCGTACTGAACAGGCAGCTCTCATAGAGCTACTAATTATCCGTAATGGTCGTCTAATTGGACAAGACAACTTCTATTTTGAAGTAGATCTAGAAGTGAAAGACTCAGAGGTACTGACTGCATATATTGAACAATTCTATTTTGAAATTCCGCGATTACCAGATGAGATCATCATCCCGTGTAAGGTGCCCGATATGGAGCAGTTGAGTCTATGGTTGAGTGAGAACAATGGCCATGCTGTCAAAATTATAGAGGCGCAGGATACACGAACTCACGAGCTCGTTGAGATGGCGAATAAAAATGCTCACCGCGCGCTTAGAAAGATGCTCATTCTTGGTTCTAGTGAAGATGAGATTGTAGATGATGGTGTCAAGGAGCTGAAAGAAGTCCTCGGACTTAACCAAGCACCAATGCATATCGAAGGTTTTGATATTGCCAACATCCAAGGTACGGATCCAACTGGCTCTTGTGTCGTTTTCCAAAATGGTCAACCTGACAACAAGCGGTATCGTATGTTCCGAGTGAGAAGCAAAGAAAGTCCTGATGACTATGCCATGATGAGAGAAGTTGTCTATCGACGGTATAGAGGTGTTCTTGAGCAGGGACTATCTCTTCCTGACTTGATACTGATAGATGGCGGTAAGGGACAATTGAATATCGCCTTGGATGCACTAAAAGAACTTGGTCTTGAGTACCTGCAAGTAGCTGCAGTAGCAAAGAAAGAAGAACGAATATTCACCCGAACAAATCTCGATGGTGTGTTACTTGATTACGGATCAGAAGGTCTGCATCTTATTCAGAACATTCGGGATGAGGCGCACAGGTTTGCTCAACGTTATCATCACAAACTTCGTGAGAAGCGTTTCACGGGTTCGATATTGGAAGTAGCTCCTGGAATCGGTCCTAAGCGTCGAAAAGTTCTCATTGATACCTTCGGCAGCTATGATGGAGTTAAGAACGCGACAATTGAGGAACTAGCAAATGTCGAAGGCATGTCGCAATCTTCTGCAGAAACACTTTACAGTTGGTTACATTTACAGGACTCAAAGTAGAACATTTTTGAGGTTCTGTACTGAGAAATAGGTTCATATTTACGTATGCGGATAATGGTAGACATTAAAAGTGAGTTATTATGCCAATCAAGGTCTTCCTCGCAATCAACACAAAGAAAGGTCATGCTGAAGATATACAAAGTAAACTGACAAAGTACAATGAAGTAACGCTTGTATGTACAGTGAAAAATGGCATCTTTGATGTTGTAGCAATCGCAGATGTGGAGTCCTTGGAAAACTACCGGGTTTTTTCGATTGATAAGGTTGGTAGATTGCCCAATATTGAGGACTATACATCTTTCATCATTCTAGGAGAGTAGATTGCTCCTCTTTTTTGGATGGGGCGAGAAGTTCCAGGAATGAGACTTCCTTGGCAAGAATTCCCATAACGGGAGACATTGCTAATCCAATTGGGACCATATACCCCAGTTGGTGTTGGAATTGAATTGCTGGAGGAGGTATTTGAGCTAGAAGGTAGAATGGGGTGGATAGAGTACTGAGAGTCAGAACTGTAAAACCAACTAGTATAATGCCTTTGACAACCATATTGGGATATCCGTACTCTCTTTTCAAGAACCAAAATCTCCTTGAGAATTGCTGGTTAAGAACGCCTACTGAAGCTGAAAGTAGAATAAACTCGATGAGCAGAATCGATGAATAGACCTCAAGCAAAGGGTCACCATGATTATACTGAATCATAAGAAGGTATTGAATATTGTAAGCTATTGATAGTGCTATTATACACGACCCACAACCCATATACTTCGCTATCGAATTCCATAATCCACTTAGTTTTTCAATCATAAATCCTCCATCCACGTTAATACAAGGTATAAATCAGGATAAGGATTTTGGAAACTCACAGACACACTTTTCCACAATTTCTTGAAGTTGCTCATTTTGCTGGGCTTGGCTGGGCTGAATCCATAATCTCTGTTT
>JAEOUM010000026.1 GCA_016839275.1 Candidatus Thorarchaeota archaeon | reverse complement strand
CCAGAAAAGCCAACTAGGTATTTCCATTATTCATTTACCTCCCTAGAACGCGAACAATCAGAATACCCATATATGGGACTTTAAAAATTCTGCTGTCTTAAGTCAATTGGATGATTAGACTCTCACCTTATTAGACAGATGAGCTAGCTTCCATCATCTTCTCTCTCGTCTTATGAGCTCGAGTAGTACTATTACAGGTAAAACTAATCCTCCCGTATTTATCCATAACAAAGTGAGATCACCTGGCGTTGATTTGAAAATCAATCCGCCCACAAACATGCATTTGACAAAGATATCCACTCTGAATATTCGCGTTCTATTGGGTGCCGAGAGTGGATCAAGAAACAATGCGACTCCTTCACTCGCTCCCGCACTTATTGCATGTTGGGAGTAGCCTAGAATTGAGGTGTTCCAAATATCATAGTTTCCTAGTTGTGTCACCTTAATGAAGGCGTAGCCAGAAGTATTCGTTGGATTGCCAACATAGAATGCTCCCATTCCCGGTGAACACACTTGAATTACATAGACATTCTCGTATCCAATGTTGTTGAGCTTGTTTTCGTCCCTCTCACCAGGATGGAATAAGTCTACTCTCAAACAAACACCATTAGCAAGTATTGGAGTAAACTGGAAAGTTGCGGTATCAGTCCTGTCCTGAGTTGGAGAAACGGTAGCCTCTGGTTCAGTTGGAGTCCAAGATACTCCTCCACCGAATGCAGAGTATGAAAGAGTCACTGTCGTGGAATCAGCATCGATAATACCGTTATTATGTACAGTTACTACAATATCATAGACTTCATTCTGAGTCATAGAGTCAACGATTTCGCCATTATGGTATATGGCGATGTCGGGATTGTGCCAGACTCCCGTTGCCAATATTGCTTGAGTAGTTAGAGATTCAATCCACGGATCTGGACCCTCATCTGAAGAAACACGTTGGAAACAATTAACTGCTGTTCCAATCGATGACTCCACCTTCACATTCAGGTATTGCGTTGGTCCAGACCAGACTTGCCACTGAAACTCAGGTGTTCCTGGTGGCAAACTTGCAACACTAGTTCCTTCAATGAAGACCTCTTTTGACGTGTCTGTTAGATATTGATTGAACGTTATTGTAAGTGTTTCCTCTTCCATTACAGGATTAGGTGAGAGAGAGATGATTGCTTCACTATCAATAACATCAATAGTGGTAATGTTAGGCCTAACATTGTGTTTTGTCACAGTCAAATTCATGTGCGAATAATCGGCAGAGGGATTTACATCAAAGACGGCCTGTCCCTTGGAGTCAGTATATTTTACCTCATACACATCACCCGCTCCCTGTTGAATGCAAACCCTCGCGAAGCTTATTGGTTCTCCAGTTTCCGAATTATTGACTGTCACAGCAAATTTCTGGTGGCTTGCGGTTCCCACTAAATCCGGATAAGATACATCGATTGGTATAGGTGTATCAGTCCAAAGCTGTGTTTCTGGGTCTCCAAAGAGCTGAAATTCTGCAAGGGTTGTTTCGACTTTGTGTAGAGGATACATTAGTTCCTTGAATCCCCAGAGTGTGTCACTTCTCAGCTCATTCCATCTCCCCAAAGCATATAGCTTTCCAAAAATGAGTGCTGCGCCCATCTCATATATGGGTTGATTAGTAGATCCAAGAAATCCGGGCCAGAAAGCCTGAATAAGCCCATCCATTAACTGTGCACTGATTGCAGCGTAGGCAGGACGTGATGATGCGATTACTGCAATGGCTCCTCCATTCTCAAGTCTGGTTATGTTTTCAGCGAAACACTCACTCTCGTATCCAGCGAATAGATTGTCACCTGTCAAGCCTAGAGGGTCATCACCAATATAATTGTGGCCTTCTTCTCCATCTCTTTCACCGTCAAACCAACCAGTGCTGCAAGCTATGTTTATTATAAGAGGAGTTTCGCCACCGTTTACAAGATCTGAAACATAGCTTGTGTTGAAGAAAGGATGTTGCCATCCCTCTATGGAACCTCTTTCTTGAGATAGAAATAAGGTTGTTGGGCGGACCATATTCATTGATCCACCATGGCCATAATACAAAACCAGAAATCTTCCTTCGTTTATATTCGGTGTGATATTTCCTCTTGCAAGTTGATAGAATGGATTGTCACTGCCCTCAAGATCATAGTAAGAATCATAACCCGGAAGCCATTCAAAATTGGGAATGTCGGGATAGATCGAATCTGAAACTAAATTTGACCCTGATAATGGACTTGAATAGAATTCCAAGTCTTCTAGGAATTTATTCGCAGGATGGGAAGTATAAAGACTGGCGTCATACCCATCTGATCTGCGGTCATAATGAAGATATGAGCATGAATAATTGATATGAACAGCATACTCGTTCTTTAAGTATTGTCTAATTCTCTCCAGAGCACTAAGAAAAGGGTATGGACTATCCTCCACTGCATCCATTTTTTTCCGATCATAGAACTCTCCAGCAAAGAATGCGTTATTGTAAAATGATTCATCGGATGGTGGTGACTGCTCATATGCAAGAATCTTATTGACAATTATCCAAGCTTGTTCTACTGTATCCACTGATATTCTACCATATATCATGTCCGGAACATAGCCCTCATCGTCTATGTTGAAATAGCCCAAGTCAGATGCAATGTAATTCTCAAAAGGTATGAATAATGAATAAGACCAATGGAGCGAATCATAGGTGGCTGGTATATCTTCAACATCACCTAAAAGCAAGACATAGGTCGGCGGAGGATTTCCGCTTTCATAAGCTTCTCTTATTGCACGCTTCACGGCGTCACGATTGTTCGCAGGTACTGTAATGACTTCTGAAGGAACTCCTTTCCGGTTTTTCCACTCAGCTAGACTATCAGCAGGTTCTTTAAACTTGGAAGTTGTGACAATCAAGTACTCGGCGTCACCGCCCTGATACTCTTGCGCTAATGCAACACTTGTTGTACCAACCGCTGACAAAGCTGAATATTGGCTATTGCATAAGCCATAATTCAATACAGTTTCGCGAAGGATATTGTCAAAGACTGCAGAGCGTAGACGTTCCGGAACAGGCTGGATCTGTGCTGGAAAACTGTACTTCACCTTTACTACTATTTGTGAATACACCAAAAGTGTTGTAGTGACAGGATTGAACTGGACTGGATAGAAACTCAATCCCAACAATCTATGACCTCTCATCATCAATGATGTAGCACTTCTTCCACCTTCAGTGCTTGTGGGACTTCCTGGAAAAAAAGTATTATTGGAGTACACTGGATTGAGATTAAATGGTGGGATTGTTTCTAATGAGTCATTCAGATCCCGTTTGATAGGGGTTGGAAGATCTTCACCTATGGCTGGTGTGATGTTGTACCCGCTTGTTGTGTCAGTTGATGAAGCCAGAACTTCAATTGAAATATCGACATCATGGGGGATTTCCACGCGTTCGAACAGACACGGTAGAACTGGTAGCCCCGGACTTTGTATTGAACCAGCTCCAGGCATTTCCAAGCCATCAAACATCGTTCCATTTACTGTGTTGTTATTTCTCCAGAATCCGTGAAAATCTGCGACCACAGTAATCCCGGAAGTATCTGAAATAGTGACATGCGCTTCAGCTGGAGTTCCGGGTACAGTCGAGTCAAAGGATATCCATACTCCCCCGTCTGCCAGAATCGAAGTCACTTTGCAGGGGTGGATTTGGTATGGCTGATTAACTATGTTTGACTTTGTTGTATTTTCGGATCTTCCAGTAGTCGCTATGTTGATTATTGCTATAGATGAAATAAGAATCATGGCTGTAACAGCGACAGCTATGAAATTCTGAGATTTCTCTCTTCGGTCCGCTTGGATCTTCTTCATCGTAGCTCCACCACACGAACATATCCGAATTTCATATAGTATTATTAAAAACTCGTGATTCTGTGCATACGCAAGAATTTGAAGGCATTGTAACTCGGAATTTTTGAGATGTGTCTCGTAGGTGAATATGCTGTTAGAATCACAGCGTCTGATCCTTATGGACATTCTACCGCCATCGATGTTACAATAACAGTAAGTGCAGCTCCTGGTGACATTTCTACAATATCGATCTTAGTGATGGGAACTGGTGTTGTTATTGTGGTGTTAGTTGCTTTTACAATAGGCTATAAGAGACGTGGAACTTAAACCAATAATAGAGAAGATGAGGGGGCTCAATCAAAGATCCCTCTTCTTGTTATCCTCGTTTCTATATCAACTGGCTCCATCCTAGCCGCGCTGCAACATGAGTTGAAATCCCATGGTTTATCAGTTTAGTAGACTGGTTTTCGTGGCATATATCATTCCAGTGAAAGTGACATCTTGAAGAGCCTATGATGCAGCTTGTAGTTTCTTGATTCACAGAGTTTGGCAAGCTCAGGTAAGTCCGTGAAAGTGGCTCGGACATAGTTATATTCTGGAAGACTGAATTCCTTCATACCATTGATAAAATCGTCAAAGCAGTCAGTATGGGTGATTTTGAACGGAAAGCAGCCTGGAAATGATGGAGTGAATCGACAGGCACCTAGGATGTGGCTATTATGATCTTTGAGTGTCAAGACAATATACTCTTTGTCTAGAAGGTATCTACGAATTTGTTTTGCTGGCAATTCTGGGAATTTCTCTCCCACAAACTCAATCTCATCATTCTTTATTGGTTGACAGGAGTATTCGTGTCTGGGACTAACAGAATCATAGGGAACGAAGAAGTGCCAAGTTGTGCCTGTCTTTTCGAATCCATACTTTTTGTATAATGTCTGAGCTGGCACATTGAAATCCTGAGTGTAGAGATGGACTTGCCTAATTCCGCCCTGCTTTTGAAACCAATTAACCGCATATTCCATAAGTACTGAGCCAAAACCTCTCTTTTGATGAATCTTTGCTACGCCAATCCTTCCAAGATGTCCCTCGTCTTGACCGAATCGAGCGACAATTAGATGTCCAGCAATCTGACCATCGTCAAGGAGTATGAAACACCCTTCTCTTCCTATCCATTTTCGGAAAGACTCCTCCTCGAGAGGATCATCCGGGAAGATTTCAATATCGATCATATGTAACTCTTCCCAATCCTCTAGTTTCATAGGTCTAATATCTACCATGGATTTTCACTTCACTGAATAGATATTTGAGTTCTATTAGAAAAGTTTTGGTCAAATCTGATTGTCCTCGCACAT
>JAEOUM010000168.1 GCA_016839275.1 Candidatus Thorarchaeota archaeon | reverse complement strand
TCACAGCCAGTAAACCTAGGAAAATCACTCCGATGATTATCAGGGTGACAAGAATTCCAATACAAGAACATCCCTTCCTCTTCGTTTGATCCTTATCAACAATAACATCCATCCCTCGTGTATCCCTCGCTGGTATCATTTTTAATCCCGAATACACTGCTCATGAAGAAGGATAATCCTTTCGGACATGAATGGGGTTTCACTCATTGCGACGAAGTCACTATGACACTCAAAAGATTCTTGGCTTCTACAATTTTTCCGGTTCTGACTTCTCTCGATAATCCGAGGCTAGCTTGATTATAACTGCGCATAGCACAAATGGACCAAAGAGTATAGTAAAAAATGGGACAAACGCCAGCGGGCCTCCTGCGAGTATGATTGATCCGCCTAGCATTCCTGGGATGCTGAGTACGATAGCAAATATCATCATAGCTACACAGATGCCTAAGAATCCAATGCATGAACATCGGTTCTTCCTATCATAGTTCTTGTCATCAGTTTCAACATCTCTGTACAATGGTGTATATCCCATGAACCTGTCCCCTAGAGATATTACTCCCTAAGGAGTATAAGCTTGTTGAGTAGTCACAGTAACTCATACTATCACTGGCACTTTTTTCTGGGCGAATCCTGTTTCAAAGGAGTCTACTGGCTTTCAGAACTTAATCGCCCACGACTGTATACCCAACTCCCAGCAATAACCGCTACAGTGATTGAAGCGATCAGAATGTAATATGCTATGATGGATGGCACTGCAGTTTGGAATTGGGGGTTCGGCTCAATTTCGTAGGAACCACCAAATGGAAAGAATACTACGGTTCCGCTCATGATAACAACTAGAAGCATTATCACGATAACTCCTACGAGAGTAAGAATAACTCCAATCGCTGAAAATCCATAGGTCCTCTCTTGTCGATAATCTCTTGGATAGGTCAATTTGCATTGTGCCCCCTTTGAATCTCGATATATGCTTCACCCGAGGCAAGATAAGCTTGTTTAAGAATTAGAGTGTACCTAGGTCCAGCAAGGTAGTATCTCTACTTTCCCGTACTTCCAAAACCACCTTCGCCTCTCTCTGTGTCTGATAACACATCTGCTTCAATTAACTCAACTTCTGGTACAGGACGGATTGCGAGCTGACTGATCCTCATCCCCTTGGTTATCTTGAACGGTTTCTCTCCAAGATTGATCATGATAGTCTTGACCTCTCCTCGATAGCCGCTATCGATTGTACCTGGTGTATTAAGGACTGTGACGCCCTCCTTTAATGCTAGGCCGCTCCGCGGTCGTACCTGCCCCTCATAGCCCTCTGGAATCTCCAAAGCAATGCCTGTTGGAACAGCATAGCGCTCTCTTGGCTTAAGTTCGTAGTCCACTGAGGAATAGAGGTCGTAGGCTACATCCCCTGATCGAGCAGCCTGAGGCATCTTGGCATCAGGAGAGAGTTTCTTCACTCTTACTGTGATTAGTCCTTGAGGCATAGTAATAAGCTCCATTTCATTTTTGTTTCTATCCCCCACAAATACAGGATAGATTATAATACTGCCTACTAAGTAACATTTATATACTGTGTGCTATATACTATATGATGTACAGTACAGTGTCGTGTACACTGCTTACAAATACAATACAGAGGTAAACTAATTGTCAATGTCAAAAAAGACAGAAGAAGAATTGGACCGATGGTCCAAGGAAGTGAAGCGAGGTGCTGTTACGCTCGCAATCCTTGCCCTCCTAAGCAAAAGGAGAGCCTATGGATACGAGGCCGTGAAGCTCCTTGGTGAGAAGATGTCTTTCTTGGCTCTTGAGCAAGGTACAGTCTATCCTTTGCTGAGACGGCTGGAACAGCGCGAGCTCCTGAGGTCTGAGTGGGACTATGAAGATCCAACCAAACCCAAGAAGTACTATGCAGTTACTGAAGAGGGTCAGATGGCTCTTGGAGCGATGGTGAAAGACTGGTCGATTCTCTCACGCGAAATGCGTGAAGTCGTATTGGAGGTTGAATAATAATGAGTAGTAATGATCCATTGAAACTAATCGAACAATATCTAGAACGAGTTAGAGTATATCTCCCTCTAGACAGCGAAGACGCCATAGTTGAGCTCCAGACTCATCTTATCGAGGAGGCTCAGAGAATTGGCGGTGGTACAATGACTGCTGGCTCTGCTATGATGGCCATTGAAAGAATGGGTGATCCCAAGAATGTAGCCAACGAGTATGCAGGTTCTGGGAAGAAGGTTGGACCTGTTCCAGCTGAATACGCCAATCCAGTAAGTCGCATTGTTATTGTTCTGCTTGCTATTGCAGCAGCTTTCATAACAGGCATCTCATTACTTGGAGTTGCATTAACAGACCTTTTTGGAGCTAGCATTCAAAACTGGCCCTTCAGTATTCCAATAATGATTATCCTTAACCTAGTCATAATTGGAGGAATAATTGGAATAATTTCTCTCTTAGATCGTGATAAGCCACTGACAGAGAAGACAACCCTTGAATCAATATTCGGCCTTGGTGTTGATGGCTTCAAGCCTAAGGGACGCTGGGACGCTCTTGGTGACGTGGTCATGGGGATATTCTGGGGAATTGTAGTGATGCTTCCTGCAGTAGTAATTCTCTACACAGATGCTTTTACAGCAATCTACATGGTTGTTGCCATCTTTCTCTTCTTAGGTGCTGTCAAGGGAGCTCTCTTCTATCTAGGTGGAGAGAATAACTTCAATCTGGCTCTAGAAGGGTTCCTCAGTGTTGTCTGGATTGCATTAGCCATTGTGCTGATTAACATTGGTTGGCCAGTCAGGTATGTCTATTCCTATGATGGTATCGCCTGGAGTCTGTTTGACCTCACTGATTTCTTTACGAGCTATGACATTCCATTCGTGCCATTCGACTGGATCTGGGCATTCATCATGTTCATCACAGTTGTGATTGCTGTCTGGAGAGTCATCGTTGCAAGCATGAAGATAACGATGCATCTACGTGCTGGTAGGAAACTCTGGTGGCAAGGCAACTGGGGTGAGCGCAGAAGTCTTAGAACTCCTCTCTGGAAGAGGATTCTGGGAGAGCACGATCAATTCCAGAAACAGAGCACCGTACGCCATGACGGTTACAGAGAACCTGATGAATCACAATAAATTGGTAAAATTTGCGGGGAAATCACTCCCCGCCTCTCTTTTTCTTCTGTTAAGAGACTGCATCATTCAGAACTAGACTCATCTTCGATATGTGCTATTCTTCTTGCTTCATGAATCGCTAGAGCGAGTCCAACCAAAAGTGCTCCTGAAAAAAACAGTGCTATATGAATAGGGAATACCATGAAGAGCGAAATCACAAGAATTGCCAAGATGAAAAGAACGACAGCCAGCATCATAATGTCGCTATCATCAGCTGCAAGTGGCAACAGTCCCCAGACTCTACTCACGTTAAGGCACCTCTCGCTAGAATTATGGCATTTGTCCATTGAGTTACTGGTGATAGAGTCATAAGAATGAAGTGGTGCCTGACTTTGGTTTGTACTTAGAGATTCTCTCAAACGTAATCGCCAATTCTCCCCCAGTCTTCTATTCTATTATTCTGTTCTTTTTTCATATGAAAATGAACTATAACTCGAGAATCATTAAGACCAGGAGTCTTGACATAGAGACCTTGGTCGCCGTAACGAAACGCTTCTAGCACCAAGTCAACCTCTCTGCGAAAGATGGACTCTCTCATGTTCGCCCACCCTATCCCTCGCCCTACTTCGCAGTGCACATGGAGCTCATATGTTTCCTGTCCCTCTCTCCATTCTGCAAGAACCTCATCTCGCATCAGTCGGGTATACCATCCACTAATCTGCTTCCAATCGTAGTCTGGCCCGATAGTCAAGAACAATTCTCCAGTCGAATCGGAATGTGTCAATGTGTAAGTTCTCGGATTTAATGGACCATGTTCTTGAGCGGGTTGAATGAACCTGACATGCAGTTGTTCTGGATTGAGTCGATTCATGAGAAACACTATCGTGTTTTTATTTTGTAGATTAGTAATAACATTACAGATTGATGAACAAGCGATGGTGCCAAAGGAACTATACGATTTTATTTGAGAAAATGCTTTATCCCATAGAAGTCTTCAACTCATGGATGTGCGGCTGTTGAGGGGTATCATCATCACATTACTCGTTGTTATACTAGTATTTTCTGCCATTCCCATGGCTAATTCGTTTCTCCCGATGGTACATACCCGAGCTGGTACATTCACACTCACTGCTTCTAGTTCGAGATCCGTATCTATAGACTGCGATTCTGGAAGAGTCACAATAGTTCAATTCTCAGCTGAGCACAATGCGCTTGAGTTCTTTCTTGTTCACAGTGACTTCTACGACTTGGCTGGCCTCCCAGACATCTCACAATGTCAATACCATGTCATCTCTCAGAGTGCGACCTACCAGTTCACGGTAGACCGCAGTGGCACATGGTATCTTGTGTTTGCAAACAGCCCACAAGACCAAGAAGTCTCATACTCGTGGACTGACTATTCCTCAGAAGAGTGGAACACGAGTCAGTTTATCAACTGGACGATTATTTTGATAGGTCTTCTTGCAGTTTCATCTATCTTTATCATATATGTGACTAAGTCAAGAGCTGCTCGACCTGTAGCAGACAAAGAAAGAATGGCGTCGAGAGAGTGATTTGAACATCACAATCAAGTTTCGAACATAATCTGGTGGTGATTATCACTTGATTAGATATGGTTCCTGCTGAAACAGAAATCCATATTATAATCTATACTCAGCCCATGCTGATTTCAATGAGAGAGATTGAATTAGAGATATTCGAGAGTGGCTGTCCTGGACACAAGGTGGGTGAGAAGTTCAAATATCCCCAAGATACTGGTAAAATGTGTACTTGGTTGATTGAAAGTGCAAGCCATATGATCAAAGTACTCAGGCATGATGGTATACTTCCTTGGACCTACGAAGGGACGCCCTATGAGAAGATAATCAACAAGGATGGTGTGACAACAGAATTCGTTCGTTGTCCCGACCCAACGTCTGCTGGAGTGGTTCTTAAAATTACAGCAACGACGATTCCCTCCAAAACGGAATAGTCTTGAATCTATAAAATCAAGTCGAACCAAACCTTTCATGCATGAGATCTATTTTATCCGCCAAGCTATGCTGTTTATTTCTAAGAAGAAGTGGTGCCGAGGGAGTGATTTGAACACTCGACGACGCGGTCTTCAGCCGCGCGATCTCCCAGGCTAATCTACCTCGGCAAGGCCTGCGTTTTGTTTTCCTCGGGTTTTGTGATATAAAGATAGTGGCAACGACCGATTACGACAGTTTCTTCACTGCCATCTCGACTTCGTCAAAGGGCGGGAGTTTTCCGGGGTCTTCGCTGACCCAGATATAGACGATTTTTCCGTCTGCATCCACTACAAAGACCGAACGCTTTGCAACATTGGTCATACCTACGAAGTTTTCCTGCACAATCCCATACTCTCTGATTGTAGTCTTTTCCCAGTCAGAGAGTAGTGGGAACTTGATGCCATTTTTCTCCTTGAATGCGCCATGGCTGAATATGCCATCAACAGAGATTCCCAATACATTTGCACCCAGAGTATTGTAGTGTGCCATAGCATCTCTAAAACTACAGAGTTCTTTCTGGCATACTGAGGTGAAATCTGCGGGATAGAACACAAGGACAACTGGTCCCTTCTTGATTTCTTCGCTCAATGTCACACTCTTTCCAGGGGCTTCTAAGAGAGTAAAATCTGGAGCATCACTTCCAATAGTTAGATCTGTCAATCTTCGAGCCTCACCATAGTTAACGAATCCTTCTTCTCTCTTCTATTAAGGCTTAAGATAGGTGTCTAGACAATGGCTCGGTGCGTTTGTGGGGATTCTACTTGATCTTGTAGTTGAAGTAGCTCGATATGATTGCAGTGGCGATAGCGGCTGCGTTCACTGCAAGGGGATATATGTACAGGGAGTCAAGGAACGCTGCTGTTGCAAGCCATGATGGAAGACTACCCAGGTCTGCCACACCAAATGGGATGAAATAGAACAAGAAGAATATGCATGTCAATAGGCCAACTCCAACAAATGCTGGCATGTCAGACCAAGACCGTGCAAAGGAAGAGAGCTTGGCTATCCAGGAGATCTGTGCCCTCTGGCGTCTACGCTGCTTTCTCTTGGATACTATGTGAGCCCAACGATACATTGCCTCAGCCATGAGAACATAGGCTCCACCAAGAACTGCCATTGCTCCTAATGAGACTAGTAGTTGTAGTTCGGCACTTAGAACATTCACATAGGCTTGAGCGTGCCATAGAATTGGTATCTGAACAAAACCAGCTATTGCTAGGAATATGATAATAAGACCGGGTTTGCTGCCGCGTCTCCACCAAACTGCTAGGCTCATTTATTCTCACCGAGTGCGTGAATGTCACAGCGGACATCGGTCTGCACTTTAAGGTTTTGCTCCATGAGAATCACATTATCTCTTGAATGCTTTGACCTCAAACCACCAATCGTGGTTATCAGATTGAATGTCCTTGAATCCAACTTCTCTAACGAGTGCACATATAGTGTTTTCAGTCTGATTTTGGTTGCCCCTTACTCCGTACCCTGTCTTTGATACCGTGCCATCGGGGAGCGTGAAATGTGCATGAAATAGAAGATGATGCTCCTTGCAGTCGATTCGACTTGCCATGATTGATAATCTACTCTTACTCTTGAGAGTTCTGAAAACTTCTGTAAGAACTGCTTTCTTAACACTCCACTCGTTCATGTATCCAAGGGAAAACCACAGTGTGGCAATGTCGAAAGAGGAATCTTGGAATGGCAATGCTCTCCCATCTGAAACAAACCAGTTAGCTGGTGGATTGTGAATTTGTGCCTCACGTATCTCGCTTATTCGATAATCCACCGCGCAGACCCGAGCACCTGTAATCCTTGATACCAGCCCTTCTCCACCTCCCCCGATATCTATCACCAACCCTTTGCTGATTTTGTGCAATACTATATTTTGAAGGGGTACATTAAGGGTGCTGGATTCTTTGTTCATTTCGTTGGTTCCTTCTTTCTATTAGCCAGAATTCATTCCTGTATCTTCATATACATCCTCGATATACTCATTCAGCTCATCAGTGTAGTCATCAAATTCTGGAATTGCTACACTAGCCTGTTTGTGCATTTCCTCAGCTTCATTGATTTTTCCCTCTCGATAGAGGAGACTAATCAAATTCAGCCAACCGACATAATGCTCTGGGCGCATCTCAATAGACCTTCTGAGAACCTGTTCCGCATGTTGGATCTCCCCAGCAGATGAGAGTACCACCCCAAGATTCACCCACGCATCTACATTAGAGGGATTTAGTTCAGTAGCCCTTCGAAATGCAATTGCTGCATCATCTAAATGGTCTATTACATTATAGACACAGCCTAGGTTATACCAGATATCAGAATCCTCATTATCATTTTCAAGTGCTCCCTTGAATGCTGATTCTGCCTCATCAAACCTATTCTGTAGAAAGAGTGTTGCTCCAAGATCACACCAGGCTTGCGCATTGCTCGGGTCTAAATTAATTGACTGCCGAAATGATGCTTCTGCTTCTCTGAGATGATTTGAATTATATAACTCGCTTCCTAGATTATACCACACCTCAGCATCTTGAATATCATGTCCCATATTCTCTAGTTCTTCAGTCAATTCTTTCAATACAGCTGCATCCATGGTCTGTACCGCCTATTGTGCGCGAGTCTTTGTGTGATATTCAAGAATGTTCCACAATAACTTGTGTTTCAAACATTTTGCCTCCAGCTGCAAACAGGGTGTGATCGATTCATGGTTTCTGTATATTTGGATACCATGGTTCAGCTCTTTCCCAATAATACATGAAAAGATCTCGAGTCCATTTTCGGAATTTTTCATCTTTTCCAAAAAAGCCAATGTAATCCATTTCTCCATTGCGTCTGCGCAAATTAACGCACGATTCTTTTTCATTAATTAAAAACGTGACACAGATCCGGTCAACATACTTTCTTTCTTTCAGGTGCTCAACTTCTGGATAAATTTTGACTGTTTTTGCTAAGTCTTGTTGCATAATGAATCTAAATTGTAGTCCTTTAGCCACCTTCTCGTTTGTTGCTTGAATATGACTTGATTCAACTTGCTCAGACATAGCCCAGATGTATTCCTCTGCTTCATATACCATTTTTCTGACTCGATTAAAATTGGTTACAGTGTCTCCGCAAAATTCTCCATCTACTAATTCACCAAGCCTGTTAACAAATTCATAAGGAAGACAGGAAACATCATGTTCCAAGAAATAACTCCCGTTTTTCAAAATGAAATCCAGGCTTGAGAGATGCCCAATTGCCAGTTTGCCTACAGAGGTTATTGCATAAGTGCCATCAGCTTTCTTTTCTACGAGTCTCGCGTCATTGAGTCTCTGCAAATGCCTAAAGGTTTCAGTCACATTCATATCTAGAGATTTGGCTATTTGTTGCATCTTGAGGTTCTGCTTTTCCACTTCAAATAGTATACTTGCCCTTCTATTGCTTGCTAGCTCGAAAAGGACCTTAGAGATTTCCTCGCCTTCTTCGTTGTTTGAAGTAGTAATTCTTTCGCACCCGTCCGAAACGTTTCGCATCTACGTCAATTAAACCTTATCAAAAATAGCAGCGAGTGAATTCCTGAGGGATAAGAGATGACTTCTCAAGAAAATGAAAATGGTGAACGCGACTTCTCGATTGAGATTACTTCTGACAAGCATAGAATCTCAACTCTCTCAACTGACGTGAATGACGGCGTCTTAATAGAAGGAACCCTTGGAAAACTACAACATGCTGCATTTGTGGAACCCGAAATACTCGAAGTGAAAGGTAGTTGTGGTGTCTTAAGAGTAAACTTGAGGAGAAGCGAAATTACAGTCATAGACATAGCTAACAATTGTGTGGGAGGTGAATCTGAATGCAACTAAGCGATAAATTAGTAATTGCAGTACTTATCATTGCAACCTTCGTGGTCATAGGTGGGATCGCATGCAACTACTACAGCAGCTATGTGCTCGATCCGTTTCTAGTGATTCTACTCGGAGTTTTGATTTTCGTGACAATTGGGGTAATAATGTGCTCACGTGGTAAAAGATGATTTGCAAAATGAAGCAGCAACTAAGACGATTGCCCCACACAGATTCAAAATGTGGGCTCTACCTTTGTTAGAGCCCTACTCCTTCGTTTTACTCCTACTGATACCTAATCAGTCATTGACTGTCTTATCAGAAATACTCGGTGTTTCACCACTGTGAAACGCTTGTTTATTTTCATATATCTGAACCATCCAGACTATGAAAGCCCGTAACTCAGATGCCGCAACTGTTACAACAGGAATTCTGATTGGGCATGAAATTGGAGAATGGGCCGGTGTCACTTTTGGAAGACTCATCCTGAAGAAAGATGATGGGGAAAGATCAGAACTACGTCTTGGACGAGAATCTCTTGGTGAGATTCCTAAAATTGGAAGTCTGATTGCAGTTGAACACACCAAGGGTACGCTTCCAGAGATACTCAAGATTGAAATCATCAAAGAACCAAAATCCACATTCCATCAAGCCATTTCTAAGCCATATGAGTCTTCATTATTCTTCGCAGAGTTAAACAGCCTTGTGATGTGTGTTCTTACAGAGGTTATCATTGGCCTTCTTGTTATATTGATGGGATTGTTCTCCGGACTGAGTGATCCAATGGCGCTTATTATTTTCGGACTATGTGGAATTCCACATATTATCATTGCATATCTGATCTGGAATAAGGGGGGGCAGTGAATATCTTTGCAGGAACTTCTTTTCGAGATCAAGAATCTCAGAGCACACGTTCCAAGTAGCAAGGGTAACATAGTTGCTGTGGATGATGTTTCACTCTCAATCAAAGAAAATGAATGTCTAGGACTACTAGGAGAATCAGGATGTGGTAAGACATCTCTGATAAAATCTGCACTTGGTTTCTTTCAAGTCTCGAATAGATACAATGATGCCAAGATTCAATCCGACTGGATATATCCATATCAGTTGGAATACATAGACAAAGAGACCTGGAAGAAGACTGTGTCAGGGAGAGCGATGTATCGAGGTATAGACTTATTGGAGCTCTCTGAAACAGAACGTGCGAGGTATCTTGGTCGTCATATATCATATATCCCTCAAGGACTGCAGGGAGCACTCACCCCCGTATTCAGCATTGGAGAGCAGGCCAGTGAACCACTTGAGATTCATATTACCAATATGCGTCAATCAGAGATGCGCAGCCAAGTATTGGAATACTTGGACCTGGTGAATCTCGCTGACTCAAGAGAACGGTATGTTCTTGATCCCGGTAAATTTTCTGGCGGAGAGAGCCAGAGAATATTAATTGCCATGGCTCTTGTCGCGGCGCCATACCTTGTCATTGCAGATGAGCCAACTTCAGCCTTGGATGTTACCATTCAGGCTCAGATCATGAATGTTCTTAAGATGGTCAAGGAAGAATTCAACGTCGGGTTGATGGTGGTGTCTCATGATGCTTCTGTTATAGCTGAGCTAGCGGATAGAGTTGCCATCATGTATTCCGGCCGACTTGTAGAGGTAGGAGATGTGGTTCAGATATTCCATGATCCACGACACCCCTATACTCAAGGATTGATGTCATCATTTCCTAGAATCATAATGATGCAGAGATTATCCAGCGATGCAAGACCAAGGCTACGAGGAATTCCTGGTTCGCCACCAAATCCACGAGAAATTCCAACTGGCTGTTCATTTCATCCTAGGTGTCCTCATGCAAAGAGTAAATGTATAGACCAGCGACCAGAACTCAAATCAACCTCACCAACGCATCAAATTGCATGTCATTACTTTGAATGAGACCAATATCATTGATTATGCAATCAATAAGAAATGATAAATCACTTTCGTGCTAACTCGAACGACAATGCAGGCTGATTGCCTTGGATGAATACGATAAACGAATCGCTTTCGAATTGATGAATAATTCAAGACAGACACTACGTGAACTAAGTCCAAAGGTCGGACTCACAGCTCCATCAATCAAGAAGAGAATAGACAAGCTTATTGAGGTGGGGTTCATCAAGAAATATATCGTGGCTCTTGGATACAAATACATTGATGCAACAAGTGCCACAGTAATTGTAAGAACGGATGGTTCTGTCAAGCCAGACCGGTTCATACAGAAATTTCAAGATAATAGAGCAGTGTTCCTGATTCTTCCGATGGTGTCTGGAGAGCTATTGCTCCGGGTCATGTACACATCTACTAATGATCTCTCGAATTTGACAGAGCTAATCTCAAATTTCGATGGAGTCAAGAGTGTTCACGTGCACGTGACTGATGTGTATGAAAGCAGGTGCTCTCTCACAGATTTTACCATAGTTCAGTTGAAAATTCTAAGTCAGCTGGTCCTGGACCCAAGAATGCCAACCCATGAGATCGCAGCACGTTCCAAGTTGTCAGTGAAGAGTGTTGAGCAGAACCTAGATACTCTTGTACGGGAAGAAATGGTCTTTTTTGGAATCAAGTGGAATCGAATTGGGAAAGGCTCATCCATTGTTACGGCGCCCATTAAGTATGATTCTAAAAAGGCAACACCGGAATCTATCGTTCAATGGTTCACCATTCACTATCCAATTGAGTTCTGGTCTTACCGCGCTTCGCTATACGAACCACTAATCTTTGTCAGCCTTGGAGTGAACGATATTTTCAAACTAGAGGAATTGACGAGAGCCCTTCAGAATCAGGATTGGGTTGAATCGGTATCTATTATGGTTAGTTATTCATCAGTTAATCCTGATATGCCTCCAATGACTATGCTAATTGATCTTCTTACCAATCATGGATTATGGCCTCCGTCAGACAGACGCTTATGACCTGTTTCAAGGCGTTGAAACATCGGTTTATAGAAGGAAATCCCCAATCATATTACGATAATAGCTAGATTACGAAGGTCTGCAGATGGAGCTAGCAATTAGAGTGATTATAGAATCACAGTCTGCAACCATACAGGCTGCAGATATGGACACCATTGGTCATCCTTATTGTACCGGGACAAACTCTACGGATTGGGCTAACTCGGCGGGAAAAGCAGGAAACGTGATCCCTCAAGAACATCTCATACTAGTAGATGCTGCATCAAGGGCAGCTCAAAAACTTGGATGTCGGGTGGAGATCATAGATATGTCCAACTACAGCTTCCGACAGAAACGAAAGTTGAAGGGAGTCATTCCAAGGATTGAGATTGAAAATCAAATCCTTACGGGTCTTCCAACCTCTGATGAGATTGTGAATTGCATATCTCAAGAATCAATCGCGAGGATATCAAATGACTCCACACTCGAATAATTCGGGTGTCTTGAGTTCTGTTATCACTCCATAATTCTTTTAACCATAACATCAAGCTAAGCGACTGCGCACACAGTGTGCACATGGGCCGGTAGTTTAGCCTGGTAGAATGCCTCCTTGGCATGGAGGAGGTCTCGAGTTCAAATCTCGACCGGTCCACCACTCCTCTCTGTAAGATTAAGATGAGCAATTTACCAATCCAGAAGAATCTCTCTTTAGTGGATGACTTAAGTTATCTCAAAAACCTCTGTATTCGAATTACCCCTTGTAATCTGGATAATCTTCCAGCTTTTTGGTTTAAATGATTTAAGAAGAAAACCGATAGTAACACGCGGCTTGGCTGTTCTCCCACATGAATACAAATCAACACTCGTAAATGCATGCTCAGGATAGGTATGGATACTCAAATGACTTTCAGCAAGTAGGAGAACAATAGTTGCGCCTTCCGGTTTGAAGGAATAGCTCAGGTTCTTCAGAATCCTATGCCTACCCAAAAGAGCTGCTTCCATTGCAACTTCTGTTAATTGCCTTGTTTCATTCAATAGCTGTTTTCTGCATTCGACTCCAAAAAAGTCGGCTAGTATATGAATTCCCATGCTATTGTAAGGGTGTGATACACCACTTTTAACTGCTGTAAAATTGCATTTGTTAGTTTGCAATCTTTTTTTCTTTGGCATCATTGCAATTTTCCTTGTTTTGTATTATATAATACTAATTTGTATTATAGAAACATTTAATACAATTACTAATTAACTGTTACTGTATTCATAGCTGAGTTATAATATGAATCAGGAGAATGTAACAATGAAATCAGATGCCATTGATATTTGGAAAGAGTTCCTAGCAGGAAGGATTGAGCAGGAAAAGGGAAATCATGAAGAGGCTTTGAAATATTTTGAGAGTGTTCTTAAAGCGGATCCTAACAATCCTTCTTTTCTTAGAGCGAAGGCCAATGCACTAAAGGGCTTGAAAAAGCCAAAAGAAGCCTTGATGGCTGATGTGGTGGCTGAATACAGAGAACTTGCCCAAACGCACATCGGTGAAATGGACAAACCCGATTTGTGGATTAGGGGATTGGAAGGAATTCTAGCCAAAATTGAATCTTTCGAGAAAGACACAGCAACCGCAATGCTGGCTTCAGCTTGGTAAAAGAAGATGAGAATCGTTCAAGATGGTGAATTCAGGTTTGACTACATGATGCCAATCTACAATTGGTACTACCCGCTAGTAAATGATCCAGTTGATAGCCTAGAATCGAACCCGCATCGATTCTTCAGTCATCTTGACTCTTCCAAAATAAACAGTCGCGCCCTCTATTTTCATATCCCTTTCTGCACATCAATTTGCTCCTTCTGCCCATTTGTGAAGATGAAGGCGGTAAATGATGGAAGAATTGAGAGATATACAAAGGCACTCATCACCGAGATTGAATTGAAAGCCGCTCATGATAGTGTTTCAAGCATTCCCATTGGTGCTATTTTCTTTGGAGGGGGCAGTCCTTCTGTGCTAAGCCCAAATCAAATTGTCAGAATTGGAGAAGCAATACGAACTAGATTCGATTTGAGTGAAATGAGAGAGTTTTCGTTTGAAATGTCAGTAGCGGATATTACGACTGACAAAGTCGCAGCTTTAAGGGAGATTGGAGTAACTAATGCACGATTCGGAGTACAAAGCTTCAATCCAGTTTATAGAAATTTATTCGACCTTACCACCACTATTAGCACGATTAAGAGAACTGCAAAACTATTGTCCGCATCGTTCCCGAATGTATCATTTGACATGCTCTATGGAATGGATGGTCAGACACATGAAGAATTTCTCTCAGATATCGAGGAAGCTGTTTCACTAGGAATTCGCAATATTGCTTTTTATCCCATTAACAACTTGGTAACACAAATCAGACTTCATCGAAAGTACGAGAAATGTGGCCGTTTCCCAACTTCTGGAATTGAAAAACATCGCATGAATGTCATTTTAAATAGGGTTCTGCGAAGAAATGGATTCCTTCCCCACAACGGTCATGAGTTTGTGAAGGTGCCAGAGGATGAATTAGTGCCGAATCCAGTGTTGACAAGTTCGTACACATTTTATTATCACAAGCATGTTTATGGTTACAGCGATCACGACATGATTGGTTTTGGAACCAACGCACTCTCATCGTCTCGTGAATATATCGCCTGCAATACTGCCTCTTTGGACAGTTATATTGAAAAACTACTGAAATCCGAAACCTGGGACTTCAGGGTAGGAAGGCATGGTGAGGATACAGACGCAAGTAAGGGAGTCATTCTACATCTTCCATACTTTGGGCATATAGATAAAAACAGAATAGATTGGGACATGGTTTTCCCGGAAACCACTGAAGCATTGCAGAGTTT
>JAEOUM010000167.1 GCA_016839275.1 Candidatus Thorarchaeota archaeon | reverse complement strand
GTGTCACCTAGTCTAATGTTCGATTCCTCGATACCATGAACAACGCAGGCTAGTGGCTCGGTAAGGGCTGCATCCCTAAAGGAGAGGAAGTCTGGTATTTGGTGCGTGTTCCATCTGACTACTGCCTCCGGGACTCGAATATACTCTGCAAATGCTCCATTTACGAGACTATCCTTTAGTTCAGCACAGAGGTTAGGCATATCCCTCTTACAGAAGAAACATTGACCACAAGGCGCAGAGTTAGTTGCTACAACACGCATTCCTTCCTTGAAATTCTGAACGCCTTCTCCAACAGCTTCTATTGTGCCTGCATACTCATGACCAAAGAGCGCTGGTACATGTTTGATTAGAATAGGATGTCCTCTCTTGTACGTCTTGACATCGGTACCGCATGTGAGGGCTGTTCCGACCTTCACCAGGAGTTCTCCTGGTCCAATCTTGGGTATGTCTGTTTCCTCGTATCGTACATCACCGATGCCATAGTACATGGCTGCTTTCATCCGTTGAGACATGAGCAATCCCAATGCTAGGTTTCAATCGTCGTTTAAATGACTTCCTCACTATCCCAACCGTAATACTTAATCATATTCTCCCATGTTGTATTGACGGGCGCGTGAATATGAGAGTAAAGCCAAAATATCCTGAGAAGGCAGAGTATCAATCCACCTCCGAGTGGGATGGTCGGACCGGGGGTATCGCAACAGACAGTTCAGGTCGCAAGATCATTTATGACACTCCAGAGTCATATGGCGGAAGGGGTGATGGTTTTTGTCCCGACGAGCTATTCGTATCAGCAGTAGTGGGCTGCCTGAACAACACATTCCTTGATTTTCAACGCCGCTTTGAAATGGAGCTCAAGTCGCTGACACTTCAAGGAACTGCTAATGCAATCTTCGATGGCACTGGATATCTCGTAACTGGTATCAGGATTTATGGCGAGGTAATAGTCGGCGAGGATGAACTAGAAACTGGGAAACGTTGCATCGAACTGATGAAGGAGTATTGCCATCTGACCAGGACCATCAAGGATTGCCTTCCTATTGAATTTGACATTTCTATCCGAGAAGAGTAGACTAAATCTCAAGAGTGCTCATGAGTTCAGCAATTCTCTCCATGTATGCATCAATATTTACCCACTGTCCACCACGGAAGAAGACGCTCTTGCAATATCTACAAAACCAGAACTCCTCATAATAGTTGTAGGTTCTCTCTGGAACCAAGTCTTCGATCTGTTCTTTCTCGTTCTTGTCAATATGAACCAGCTCACCATTGCATTTTGTACATCTGGATTTTGCAGGATCTGCTTCTGGCTTGATTCCAAACTGCAAAAAGACACTTGCCACTTCTTCGTCCACCGACCCCCTCACAAGCATCACTTCTACTCCTGCCTCCTTTGCGCGACGGGCGAGAATAGCATCTGATGTGAGCAGTACCCTCTTCTGCTCAAGTGCTATGCGTAGCATATCATCATCATGGATCTTTGTAGAATAGAACGTATCATAGCCAGTGAGACGGAGCCATGTTGCTAATTTGCCTAGCATAGCATCGACAATGAATGTCTTCAAGACCTATCACCAAAGAAGAGTCTCTCTGCATTATCACACATCACTGCCTGTATCTCCTCGCTGGTCACTTGCGGATATCCCTGGTCTGTCATATCATCTGGTATCCGAAGCTTAGCAAAGAAGGCAACCCACGACTTCAGGGGCATGGCATACTCAAACAGCGGAAAGTCACTTCCGAATAACATTCTGCTCGGAAAAACTCGATTCAACTTAGCTTCAGTAATCATCTCGTACACTTTGATTGGCGCTCTAGATGCGTAGACTTGCCATCCTGACACATCCACAGATACATTCGGATTCTTTGAAGCGACCATTAGTGCCTCATTCGTCCATGGGACTCCGACATGTGCCAACACAATCTTCAATGTTGGAAAATCAGCTGCCACTTTGTCAACATAGACTGGTTGCGCATACTTCACATGTTTGAATCTCGAAGTGAAACCAGTGTGGATGACAATAGGAATCTCTAGGTCAACACACTTTTCGTAATACGGATAAAATGCATCATCATCAGGGTAGAAGCCATTCGGAGGATATAGTTTCCATCCTCTACATCGCTTAACTGTAACAGCACGTTCTAGTTCTCTGAGACCCTCTTCTCCCCTTCTAGGATCGATACCTACAAAGGTGATGATATTCTGAGCAACAGAGACCTCTTCTGCATGCCAGTCCGTCTTCTCTTGAAGGCTCAGTGGCATGGTCTGCGAGATACCACTATCTATTGGTAGAACCACTGCACGCTCGATACCACTTACATCCATTGCATCTGCAAGTCTTTGTAAGGGTGAGTCCAATTGAGGCTCAATACCTGCCCTCTCAGCTGCAATCCGTCTTGCATGAATATCTTCTTTGCTGATAATATCTCTGGTCCATGCATGGGTGTGTGCATCAATAACTCGCAATAGGATCCCACCTGTATAGAACTCATGGGGGCGATTAAGGTTTCTGCATCATCTCTAGGCTCAGTGCTTCCTCAACTGACCTGCAGCTTTACTTAGTTGACCAATGACATCGATGGAAACTGTCATACTCCCAAGTTCACTGTGAGTGTTGTCCCCGTGAAAATCTGTGCCCCCTGTTTCTATGAATCCAAGCCCCTTTGCAGCGTCCTGGACCTGTTTTGTATCCTCCTCTGGAATCGAGTCTCTCTCGTAATTGTAAACGACTTCCACTCCCAACAAACCTGAGCTCTTAAGATCTTTCAAAAGGCTTCTGAGGATTCCTCCAGTATAGTACAGGGGATGTGCTAACACTGGGACAGCTCCCACCTCTCTTAGCATTCTTATTCCCTCTGTTATATCTGGTCTATCTCGTTTCACATATGCAGGTTTTCCTTCTGCTAGATACTTTGTGAAAGCCTCATCAATACTCATCACTACACCCATCTCAACAAGTATTCTTGCAAGATGAGGTCTGCCAGGAGATGCTGCTGTCTTTAGCACCTCCTCAACATCTGAGTCGGGAATGGCAAATCCGAGGTCTCTGAGTTTTCGAACCATCTTCGGAAATCTTGTGTTTCGCTCGTCTCTAAAGGCTGTCAGTCTAACTTCTAATTCGGAACTCTCTTTCGGTACGAAATATCCAAGGAGATGTAACTCATAGCCGCGATACTCAGTACTAATTTCCACACCAGGGATGCAAACAAGATCACTCTCCTCACAATAAGTCATGAGTTCACAGTTTCCTCCTATAGTATCGTGGTCTGTGAGTGCAATCCCTCCAAGTTCTAAATCAGTAGCCATCTTGACCAATTGCTCTGGAGAGTAAATCCCGTCTGAGTGATTGGAGTGAACATGTAGATCAGCAAGGGCTCTCACCATGGGCAGCCTCCTCTCTTAGGGTTTCTACAAGTCTTCTGACCTTGTGGCAGACTTTTCTGATTTCTTCGCGATTGACTGTCACCACAGATGGACAATCCTTATCGAGGACACATTTCCTCTTCCTTGTATCATAGATGATTGGATAGTATCGACACCCCTCCGGGCGATTCTCATAGATTTTGCACAGCTTTGATTCAGGATCGTAGAAGTAGCAGTGTCCATCAATATTTCTAAGTTCACAGAACCCTGCCATCACTCTTACCATGAAATCTTCCTTTCTATAACCTAATGATTCAATTCTTTCCGCATCCGTACGAGTAAGGGTCATCTCCGTATCGGTGCAGCAGAGTCTAATCTCTTCACATGAACCATCATGGTTACAGACAAACGGTGACAAATCCTACTGCTACTCCTTCTTGTATTCATGAACTCTAGTATCGGTCAGACTGCGGTTTAACGGGTCATAGCGGTGATGAGTTCGCTCACCATCCCTGCATTCGTCATCATCCCGACGAATGAGGTCTAGCCTGTACAAGGCTAAATATGCTTTCAAAGGGTAAGTACTGAAAAGAACCTATTGAGTCCTGACTATTACGGTTTAGAGACCTTTTCTAGCAAGTCTTCGGGAGGGTGACAGGTTTCGAGTCATATCCTCGACTCCGCTGTCTGTAGGTATACTATAACTTGGAAGAGTCTTTCCTGTAATCCTAAGGTATGTATCAGCACGTACTTTGTATAAGTATGCTATAAGATCATTTGGGGGTGACACAGCACCCGTCCTCAGTGCACGTCTTCTTCCAAACATGTCGAAGAATCTATCAAGTATGTTCATCTTGTTCTATCCAATTATATTCAATACAGGATTGCACAAAAGGCTTTCCAAGCAGACAATCTTCATACTGTCTGGAGTTCACAGAGCCAAAGCGCTAAATAGTGACCATATTCCTCTTCGAACAGCTCTTCAACAGGTGTGATACATCAGATGCGAATTGCCATAGTCGATAAACATCGCTGCAGACCAAAAGATTGCACGCATGAATGTCAGAGATTCTGCCCTCGTGTCCGCACTGGAGATGAGACTGTCATCTTTCCTGATGGACTAGATAAACCACCAGTCATCGTAGAGTCACTCTGTTCTGGAGAGGCAATCTGTGTGAAGAAATGTCCGTATCACGTCATCAGTATTGTCAACCTTCCTGAGGAGCTAGAGTCCGATACAAGTCACAGATATAGTATCAATGGTTTCAAGTTGTTTCGACTTCCCATCCCAAAGGAGGGAATGGTCCTCGGCCTGATTGGCCCTAATGGTGTCGGAAAGACAACTGCTGTGCGAATTCTTGCAGGAGAATTACAACCTAACCTTGGTCAAGTAGAATCCCCCCCAGATTGGGAGACGATTATCAGAGCATATCGTGGGTCTGAACTTCAACCGTTCTTTGAGAAGATTATGGCAGGCTCTATCATTCCAATTCTCAAGCCACAGAATATCACAGACCTGCCGAAGATTAAGGACATAGCTGAACGTCCCATTAGTGATCTCTTGGAATCGTCTGACTCCTCGGGGCGACTGAAGGATCTTAGGGGCGACATGAGCCTCGATGAGATTTGGGACCGTCCTATAAAATTCCTCAGTGGTGGCGAGTTACAACGGGTGGCTGTCACTGCTGCCATTGTCCGAGAGGGGGACATTTACTTCTTTGATGAGCCCACTGCGTATCTTGACGTTCGAGAGCGGCTGCGAGTTGGCAGAGCAATTCGCCATCTAGCGGACCTTGGAAAGACAGTGGTAGTTGTAGAGCATGACCTATCCATCCTGGACTATGTTTCAGACAACGTGTGTCTGTTCTATGGTAATCCTGGAGTATACGGTATTGTTTCACATCCTCATGGAACACGTGTGGGAGTGAACCAGTTCCTTGATGGTTTCATTCCTGACGAGAACATGCGATTCAGGGACACCTCGATATCCTTCAAGGGCATGTCAACAGAGGACCTCGAGTTCACCTCTACTGAAACTATGATCGAGTACGGGAACATGCGAAAGGAATTCGAGGACTTCACGCTTGATGTCAAAGGTAGTCGCGTATCAAAGGGCCAGGTCATCGGCATTCTAGGACCTAATGGGATTGGGAAGACTACCTTCGTCCGCATGCTTGCAGGAGAGCTGGAGCCAGATCAAGGAGAGGCACCAAAGAAGACTGTGACAGGACTTGACCTCAAGATTAGTTACAAACCGCAGTATATCCCCAACGACTTTGATGGGAACTTGAGAATGTATCTTCGTGAAGCTGGTGGGAACACGATTGATTCAGCTGATTTCCAGACTGGTGTCATAAAGAAGCTTGAACTTGAAAACTTGCTTGATCACAGTATTCAAGAGCTCAGCGGCGGCGAGCTCCAGAGGGCTGCTATTGCGGCGTGTCTCGCGCGAGAGGCTGATATCTATCTTCTAGACGAACCCTCAGCATTCTTAGACATTGAGCAGCGGCTTGCAAGTTCACGGGCTATCCGAAGACAGGTACGGAACAATCTAAAGACCGCATTTGTTGTAGAACATTCAATTCTCATGGCTGACTATCTTAGTGATAGTATGGTTGTGTTCAATGGAGTCCCTGGAAAATCGGGTGTTGCTTCATCAGTCACCACTTTGCGTACTGGTATGAACAATTTTCTGAAGGAGATGGGTGTGACATTTCGCCGAGACCCCCAGACTGGACGTCCGCGTGTCAACAAGGATGGATCCCAGCTAGATTCCCAGCAGAAGGCTTCTGGTGATTATTACTACGTAGGGAAAGGAAGCTAGTTGCATATCCTAGAGCCCTATTTTGCGGCTCCAGAAATCTCTTCCAGCAGCTTTCTTTTCTGCATCAATCTCCGCGAGGATTTTCACTGCTTCGTTTCCACATTTGATGACGTCCATCTCTCCTTTAACCTCAAACTCGTCACGTAATCTATTGGCATAGACTGCACATACTGCACCAGTTCTGAAACCATAGATGTTTCCGAGTGTGAAGAGCGTAGCTGCTTCCATCTCAAAGTTTGCCACATTGGCTCTCTGAAGGTCATCAATAAGAGCGGTACTGAAGCTCTGGAAGTATCCCCCATAGCCTGGTCGTGATTGACCGAGATAGAATGAATCAGTAGAGGCTGATATCCCTAGATGATAGGTGAATCCCAAGTTCTCAGCAGCCTCTATGAGTGCGAGGATTGCTTCGTATGAAGCTGAAGCCGGATATTCAGTCCTTACATACTGCTTGCTTGTTCCATCAAGGCGTACGGCTGCCGTAGAGATGATTAAATCACCAATCTCAATGTCTTTCTTTAGAGTAGCACACGATCCAACGCGAATGAAAGTGTCGACATTGACATTGGCCAGCTCTTCGACTACAATAGCCATGCCCGGTCCCCCAATCCCCGTTGAGCAGGCTGAGATGTCAGTTCCTTTGTATTTGCCTGTATGAGTGACAAATTGGCGATGTGTCGCAACCTCCGTGAAAGAGTCCCACAAAGAGCTAATCCGCTCGACCCGTTGAGGGTCCCCTGGAAGGAGGACTGTTTTTGCCACATCCCCCTCTTTTACTTCTAGATGGTACTGCTTTCTATCCTCTGTAACCGGTTTCCTTGCTGAGACCTTACCTTTCGTCATCGATTCACCTCTGATTATGTTACTACAGAGTTCAAATTCCCTTTTGTATCCAGCGAATGGCCGCTCTCGCTAAGCATATAGGAGAAAGGTAGCATCTAAAAGGATGCAGTTCTGAGGTAATGTATTATGACCATAATCGATGAACTACACCATTTGAGCTTGGGAAAACGAGTCAGGCTCCATAGGATGATGTATGAACACGGCCCTGGCAATGGCCATCTATTGATTCTGCCAATTGATCAAGGCATGGAACATGGCCCGGTTGACTTCTTCGCCAACCCTCCTTCAGCAGATCCTGAGTTCCAGTTCAAGTTGGCTCTGGAGGGTGGATACTCCGGAATTGCTCTGCATCTTGGTCTAGCTGAGAAGTACGCACCTAAGTATGCTGGAAAAGTCCCTATTGTACTGAAAATCAATGGTAAGACTCGCATTCCAGGGGCTGGTGATCCAATATCTCCAATGACTGGCTCAGTGGAAGATGCGGTTCGAATTGGGGCTGATGCAATTGGCTACACACTATATGTAGGGAGTCCAAGCCAGGTTGCTGATATCAACCAGTTCAGAAAGGTCAAAGCTGATGCAGAACGATATGGAATGCCAATCATTATCTGGGCTTATCCGCGGGGAGAGGCTGTTGATAAGAAGGGAGGTAGGGACTCTCTGTATGCTATCGATTATGCAGCAAGGGTGGCTAATGAGTTGGGTGCTGACATCGTTAAACTCAATGTACCTGTCGATGACCCAAAGACAAGGGCTCAACAGCCCAGTCCCTATGATAAACTCGAACTAAGTTATGAAGAGATGGTTTCGAAGGTCGTAAAATCTGCAGGAAAGACGCTAGTCTTATTCTCCGGTGGAGGGAAGATAAGCGATGATGATGTTGTACATAGAGCTAAAGTGTGTCTTGAACAGGGCGCAACCGGGCTCATTTTTGGTAGGAACCTCTGGCAGCGAGAATGGGATGATGCACTTGCTATGACTAAGCGCCTGAAGGACATGATGAAGAGTTTATGATACAATCTATGTCTACTAATAGACGATGAACCTGAATGAGAACTATTATATGCATAAAGAATAGTCGAAGGTCGCGTAGGAACCAGGTTTTTTTTTCAAGTTCCCACGAAAAACATACATGGGTAATGAAGGAGCAAATTGCAAATGGTTGAGACCACCATTAGCGTGATCAAAGCAGATATTGGGTCATTAGCTGGCCATGTTATAGTCCCTGACTTTCTACTTGAATTGGCTCGTAAGTCGTTGAAAGAGGGAGTTGAGCAGAAGATCATAAATGATTTTCATGTTTCACATGCAGGCGATGACCTCGAACTGATTATGACTCACTATAAAGGAGAGGGAAATGAGGAAGTCCACAAGCTTGCTTGGGACACTTTCATCAAGGGTACTGAGCTTGCCCGTAAGAATAAGATTTACGCAGCAGGGCAGGACATTCTATCTGATACATTTAGCGGAAATGTGAAGGGTATGGGTCCAGGTTCCGCAGAGATGTCATTTGAGGAACGCAAATCAGAGCCCATTGCTGTCTTCATGGCTGACAAGACTGATCCTGGTGCGTTTAATCTACCACTCTTCAAAATCTTTGCAGACCCGTTCAACACTGCTGGACTTGTCATCGATCCCAATCTACACGATGGCTTCAGGTTCGTCATCCAAGATGTCATAAAACATGTTCCCTGTTTCATCGAGAT
>JAEOUM010000166.1 GCA_016839275.1 Candidatus Thorarchaeota archaeon | reverse complement strand
TCACCGAGTATAAGGAATATGCCATTTATTCTGCCTGAGCCATTCCAGAAACCAGGCGCAAACTGAGATGAGTACAGACCATCTTCGACAAATCCTGCAATGAAGAAGGAGAGGCTACCGTTTGGTAACTCGTAGACAATTGCAACAAAGAGGTCATCAACAGGCCCATTGTTGACATCCTTGAGGACAAGGTTGACGTACACACTCCTTCCCACAGGATAGCGAGTTGTATTTTCTGAGAGACTAGTGGAGGTTGTCAAAGTATTGCGCAATAGATACTGGTTGAGGTTGTCTAGGAGCCTACTATTGTTACACTTGACCAGATTCTTGTTCATAAAGATTCTAGACGAGCCGAAGATAGCAATCTCTGGATCTGTTTGATCAAGCAAGACCACACTATTCCCATTGAGTCTTGCCTGGGCATTAGACTGATTATTCATGATGAACGTGCCACTGCCGAGCCATAGTGCTTGTATTCCTGCTCCTAAGCGTGAGATTGTTACAATCTCTGTTGTATTCTCATTTGAGTGGCTTCCCTCAAAGAAATATCCGTACTGCAGTAGGAGTGGATTCAGAGCTGAGATGTTCGCAAAATCATCATTGTCACCAAGAATGACAAGAGTCCCACCCCCTGCAGTAAAGTCTCTGAGTATTTCAATCTCTGTTGAGTTATATTCCTCAGTTGGAGCGATAATGAACACAGTTGAGAAACTCGTGAGAAGGTCTGCATCAAGGTCCATACCAGGGGTTTCGACGAGATCGAGCCCCAGAGCAGCCATGCTCTTTTTCATGTTTGACAGACCCGAGAAGGTAGTCATTCGGAAGGAGTCCAATAGACTTGTGAGGGAACCAAGATCTCCGAGGTCTCCTAGACCGAAGTCCATAGAGATTCCTGCATCACCAGGATCCTCCTGTGATAGAGCAAAGATTGTTCCGTTACTCCCCTCAGTCAAATCTCCTAGTCCACCCCCGAGGTCCATGTCACCCAGAAGCGATCCAAAACCTCCTCCATGAGACGTGTCTAAGAGCATCATCGCACGAGGGTACTGAAGCACTCGTTGCAAAGTGATGTTAGAAGTCCATCCAAGTTCGGTTTCTATTACGTAGTCACAACGGTGATATCCATCCATGCCAATAGGTGGAGACAGCAGGAAGAGTGAGAAGTCGTAATATCCCTCAATTGTATCTGCACTTGTTAGAGACATGTTACCCCAGTCTGAAGCATTACCATGTTGTGTAATTGTCATATTCCCAAGCGATTCGGTTGTTGATAGGACAAAGCTATAGAGTCCAAAGTCTGCTGGAAAGCGTATATCAAATGGTGCAAATGGGAGCACCTTTGGAAAGACGGATGTTGATGAGATGGGAGAGATGATGAAAATATCTCTAACAAGAAAATCATCAAGAAGACCAATAGTAACTGTTGCAAGATTTTGTGTGAGTCCAATCACTGACTCAAGGCTTGCTGCTACGGCCCAGATTGCCGTCCTCATCCCTATATTCTCAGGACGATGAGTGGCTGTCATGTTCATGGCTTGGAAGGGTCGAATGACATCATACGAGAAATATTTGGCAAACAATGCTCCGTTGTCACCAAGAGCTTCTGCTACGACCATTGCGGCTATAGCTGATGAATTATGCTCTCCAATATTCATGATGAGTGCATGGGACTCGTAGGTCTCTCCTATTCGTACTATACGTGGTAGGTCTGCTTCCACAACAATAAGGTCTCCCTGATTGGCAATTGTTGATGGTACTTCATTCGACCACATAGCATCGATTGCACTATTAAGGACTGTACGATTCTCTCCAAAACCTAGGGCTAGGGTGACATTGACAGGCTCGTTGACCTCAACAACTCCAAAGTCCCATTGTAAGGCAAGGCCAACACTTCCATCAAATGTGGTAGTTCCGGTCAGTGCATTATCTGTGATATGATTTGATATCTCTGATGAATTTCCAACTTCAAATGCTGAGAGTGGTATGCTTGAATTGATGCCTACGTAGAAATTACCATACTCATCTGAAAGTCCATAGGCAAAGAGTTGTTCAGTATCGAGGTCATACTTACCGTGATCATCTCTTCCATCAAGATAAAGATCCAGCGAGTATGAAACATAGAGGCTTACATTCTCAATTGGCACTGATCCCAGATTGAGGATGTAGGGTGTGATCCTGAATGCTGTGAGTGGGAGTGCTGAATAGGTTGTCAGATTGTACGACTCAACTAGAAGTGTGACGAACACCTCATC
>JAEOUM010000025.1 GCA_016839275.1 Candidatus Thorarchaeota archaeon | reverse complement strand
TTCCCGGATCTGTCCTTCCGCTAATTTTCTTGCTGCCAGCTCATACTCCTTATCTCTTGAACGTTTGAACAAAGGCACTGATGACACCAAATCACTCACTTCGCAAGAGCTCTTAAGTCATCACCTACGAGCACATGAAAACGATAGAAGAAGCCTAGTCACACATGAAAATACAATAAAAAAGAAAGTGAAAGCATAGGGCCTTGCGGCCCTACAGTCTTTATTTCTTAGATTAGCTCTACTCTTCTTTCTTCTCGGCTACTTCTTCTTCATCAAAGTCGAAGTCTTCGAGTGGTTCAGGAGCTGGAGTAGTAAGCATTGTCCAGCCAATCCACATAGCTATGACCATTATGAGAACAACACCAAGGTAGATTGGTAGTTGCACTAGAAAGTCGGGACTTGGATGGAAGAGACCTCCGAGGATAGTACCAGGTGGGAAGGCTGCATCAATCCCAGTTGCTAGATCTGGAAATATCTGGAGTATAACAAGCCCCCAAGTGTAGTACACCAGTACTAGAAGTGCGAAGATGAAGATAAGAGCCCCAATTGCCTTTTCTTTTCCGATTGTAATTACTCTCCTCATTGTTTAAGGAACTAATTCGATAACCTCTAGCGCACTAATAAAAGCATTACGGAGGATGATTAGGTGAGCTAAATTCTTGAAAACTTGTAGATAGGAGTTAATTTATTGTTGCTACACTCAGAATTTATATCGATTAATACCAGAACTTTTCCTAGGGAATTGGAGTAGTAAAACTTCTAGCGTGGTATGGTCTTGTCCGAATTTGGTTACGTCGTCCCCGAGAAGAATTTTGCAATTCGAGTGTATGGAACGTCTGCGTCAGCGCTAAAGACACAGATTGAATCTCTGACTGGACTAAATCCTGGAAGAAAGGCAGTCATGACAAAAGAGACCGGCAGGGTATCTGTAAGTCCTGAGATCTATTCAACAATGAAATGTGCTGATCCGTGTGCTGGGGGTGGAGGTGGTGGTGACGGCGAAGGGCTTCTTTTCTGCCTTATTCTCATAGTTGCTTTCATGGCTGTATTTACTATTGTCTGGGCTGTGGTCATGCTTGCTTTCTCAATACTCACAGTGGGTGGCTTTCTCAAGAAGCGTTATCGGACCATTCTTGTTATGGAGATACGGAATCGTGAATTCATTGGAAAGCTAGCAGTATCTGTATTCAAAAGTGGTGGTGTCATGGAATATCCCTTTGGTCATGAGCAATATGATAGATGGATGAAACATGCGTTCAATCTCTTCGTGAAACTGAAACACATCAGACAGGCTAGTCTTTTCTTTGGCTCATTCTGGGGATTTACTGAGGTCTATTTCAAACTGTATCAAATCTTGATCAATCCTTCATTCGACTATTACCTATGGCCATTCAGATATGTGATGATGATTATCATTATCCCGATGCTATTGTACAGTCCAATCCTAGAGTTTCAATTCAGAAACGCCCGGGATACTGGAGAAGAGATGGTCATGCGTCTTCTAACAGAAAATCCCTCTTTCTCTCCAGATTCTACAATGATCTTTAAAGAGGAACCACAACTTGCTGCTCCATTACCCGCACCGAAACGAACAAAGAAGCAGAAAAAAGAGAAAACTTAGGGAAGAACTGCAGCTTTTCCTCGTACGATTTGCTTATAATGCACTCACTCTCAGAATTCGCTACCTTACTTCCTAATCTGGGGTGTAACTTTGGTCAAAATAGTAGTTCCTGTAAAGCAAGTCCCCGAGGTCACCGAGGTTCGGATGAATGAAGAGACCGGTACACTGATTCGTGATGGTGTGCCCAGTATATTAAATCCGTTCGACGAGCTGGCTGTCGAGGCTGCAATCCAATTAAAAGAGAAACATGGTGGCGAGGTCACCATTGTAACGATGGGCCCACCACAGGCAAAGGATGCGCTTCTCAAAGCGCTAGCCATGGGCGGTGATAAGGCTGTTCATTTGACTGATAGAGCCTTTGCTGGTGCTGACACTTGGGCAACTGCACTAACCTTAGCGGAATACATCAAGACGATGGAATTTGATCTTGTTATCTGTGGAAAGCAAGCGATTGACGGTGATACAGCCCAAGTCGGTCCTGAGCTCGCCGAACTTCTGAGTGTCCCTCAGATCTGCTATGTCCGAAAGATCGATATAAGTGAAGATGGCAAACAAGTAATTACTCACAGGGAAACAGATGAGGGATACGAGGTTGTAAGGGCTAAGCTTCCTGTCCTACTAACTGCAACGAAGGGACTGAATGAACCACGCCTTCCAAACATCATGGGAATTATGAAAGCTAAGCAAAAGCCCTTCGAAGAAGTGAATATCGAGAAGCTAGGTACTGATCCTGACCGACTGGGCTTGAAGGGATCGCCAACACAGGTTCGCAAAGTGTTTCCACCTGAGAAAAAGAAGGGTGGTATAAAGATTGATGCAGAGAATCCTGCAGCGGCTGCAAAGCAGCTTGTAGAGTTCCTTACCAAGAAGGGGGCAATCTAAACATGGGTCTACTCTATGATAGAGATACCTGCACAGGCTGTATGCTTTGCCCAAAAGCCTGTAACTTTGATGCTATTGAGAAAGATGGTGATAAGGTCAAGTTCGACCTCGACAAATGCGTTCTCTGTGGGTCCTGCGAGGAAGTCTGTCCTGTTGATGCGATTAAAATCGAACGAAAGAAAATTGACTCTGCGGAAATTGCAAAGTACAAGGATGTCTGGACATTCTGCGAAACATCAGATGGAAGATTGAGAAGTGTTGCTCTTGAACTAGTAACTAAAGGAAGAGAGCTTGCTGATACGCTGGGTGAGAAGCTCACTGCTGTTCTCATCGGCAATAATATTGAGAATCATGCTCAGACCCTTATTCATCATGGTGCAGATAGAGTGCTTGTAGTTGATGCGAAAATATTCGCGGATTACACAACTGATGCTTATACTATCGCTATGACCTCGCTCATTGCCTCCAGAAAACCGTCTGTTGTGCTCTATGGAGCAACTAACAACGGTCGCGACCTCGCGCCTCGTATTGCGGCTCGGCTGGGACTTGGTCTCACTGCTGACTGTACTGGTCTTGAAATCGATGAGGCTCGTCAACTCATACAGACTAGACCTGCTTTTGGTGGTAACATAATGGCTGAGATTATCTCTCCATACACTCGCCCTCAGATGGCAACAGTCAGACCTAATGTCTTCAAACCTGGAGAGCCTGACTCCTCCCGTCCTGGAGAGATTGAGAAGGTAAACATCGAGGTGAGCCCTGTTCAGGTTCGAACAAGAGTTCTCGAGAAGGTCAGTGAAGCTGTCGAAGGAATGAAGTCGGTAGAGGAGGCTGATGTCATCGTCTGCAGTGGTAGAGGTATCAAAGACCCTGCTAACCTTGAACTACCCAAGCAACTTGCAAAACTGCTTGATGCTGCTATCGGGGGTTCACGTCCCATCGTTGATCTAGGTTGGCTCCCTCCCTCACAGCAGGTGGGGCAATCAGGCAGAACAGTCTGTCCAAAGCTCTACATTGCACTTGGGATATCTGGCCAGATTCAACACTTGGCGGGAATGTCTTCCAGTGATTTTGTGGTAGCAATCAACAAAGATCCAGATGCTCCTATTTTCTCAGTAGCAGACTTTGGAATTGTGGGAGATATCTTCACGGTGCTCCCTGAAGTCATTGCAGAAGTTAAACGAGTATTAGATTCACGATAGTCTGTTGAATTGCCCGGTTCTTCGGACCGGGCAAACTCTCCTCTTTTGCAAGAAATGAATTGACTTACCACGGCTCCTGAAGAAGTTGTATCCAAAAATACATGAATCCTGACAGTGTTTCATTCTCTGCTGCAAAAATCTTCATCACGAAAGTAAACGCCCCAGAGTCAAATCCAAGATCCCAGGAGCCACCCATACCTCCCCAGTTGCCCTCTGTCCTATTGTCGTAGTCACACAATAATCTTCGACCGGTTTCATTTAACATCTGAAAATCGGATGAGGACATGTTTAGCATCGAGTAATAGACACTCACCTCTTCAGGAGCGTTTCCCCAGTCTTCGACTATGCAATCATAATGCAGAAAATTTCGTTGTCCGTAACGTGAAGGCTGGACAATGCATGAGAAGATATACCAATCACCGAGGTTAATCTGTTCCCCTCCTGCAGGACTCTGGTAAAAGACAATAGTTGTCTGTTCAATGACCATAGATGAGTATGCAGCTGTTCCGGATGCCCCTATGGTCAAGACAATTATGACAAGAACCGTGAGAGCTGCTCTGCGTATTCTTAGACTGCGTCTTATTCTTGTATGGACTCCTTGACGTTCTAGTTCAGACTCCCAGACTCCAGCTCTCGTGTGTACTTCTGCCATCTTCGACCAGTGAAGTGTGTTGATCTTGAAAAACTTGATACTGACAAGGAGCCCTGTAAGAGAAATGAGTGCAAGCACTGCGAGCGACAGCAAAATCGAGTCCAACGTTGCATCGAATCCAAAATAGGATGCGAAACTTGTTCCGTGTGCAGGACTGTAGCCAGAAATAGACCCTGCAAAGACTCGTACAATACTGGAAGGACTCAGCATTGCTATGCCCCGTGTCACTGATGCCCAGATAGCTCCGGGACTATAGCCTACCATGGTTGCTAGCCCAAATGTCACTGCACACCCCATAGTTGTAGAAATTATTACATCGTCTGAAATCATCACAAAGAATACGCCAATTGTTGCCAGAAGCAACGAAACAACAAATGTCGCTACTAGAACTGAAGGAAGATAGACGAGAAAGCCCGTGCCTCTAGGATGATAGAATGAAGTTCTCGATAGATAAGGTTCCAAAAACAGGACACTCGTGACTATGACACTGAACATCAATACAAGGGCATAGGTTTCAAGCAAACATCGAAGAATAACCTCTATGGAACTCCTTCCAGATTTTAGCAGTGCCAGAATATGCGTTTTTGCAGCGGATGTCCCAAAAACAATGCTTGCTGATAAGAACACAGGAATGCCAATTATCAAGACATATGATATTACATTTATCGCATTAACAAGAACTGAGAACTCATCTTCATAGCCAACAAATGGACGAACTAAGTAACAAAAAAGAATAACAATGCTCGAAGCGATTACCCATATTATCAACCAGGTCTTTGTGATACAAAATCGACTGATTTTTGGCTCATCTTTACTCTCCTCCACGATATTCCGCTCCTATGGAACATTCATCCGTGCTAAGTCGATGGATACCCATCGCATGAGAATGCACAGAATATTACGTGATACGATATAGTATGTAAGGCGATATATATTTAGTGGTCACATGCATATCTTACTGCTATCGAGATTTGCTTCTCTATGTGTTAGCCATCAACAAGAATCCCGATGCTCCCATTTGCTCTGTTGCAGACTTTGGCATCGTGGGCGACATCTTTACTGTCTTGCTTGAGGTTAACGCAGAAGTCAACCGAATACTAGACTCAAATAAAGAATTGACCTGCTCGACCATTTACATGAGCAGGCATGATTCCCTAAGGCTTCAAAGAAGCGCCAAATTTTGGAACCTTCTTTTCAAAAAGATGCAGGAGGTGGAGCCATATCAGGTTCGCCTCCTTCTGGGAGCCTTATACTTTCTTGGACTGAGCTACGCTCAATTGGAGACTGGAGAGCAAAATAAGGATGAATGCTATCCAGATTTTGAACAATGGGTCCTCCCCAACAAACAAGATAGCCGATCCGGTAGCAAGTGCAACGCATGCGTCAACCATTACCAGCGCACTCATGCCCAGTTCAAGAGCAAAAAGTGCCAGACTCCAAGCATAAGGCCACTTGGATGTGTTTTCATCAGGATTTCTTACGATTTGCATTTTTAGCAACACCACACTTTATTGTGTGAGTGATGTAGAGTCCCGAATCTGTATAATATCACGTTAGCCAACTGGTTCATACCCCGACAGGCTTGAAGGTTTATCTATCCCCAATCTTAACCTGATGGTTCAGAAACGGACAATACAGATTCCGCGCTTAGAAAACCTGTTCAGGGCTGCTGCATTGCTCTCTCCTTAAGGAGAGAATCTCTCCACGTATCGAAGAGGACGCCATGATGAAGGATCTCGATGTTGATTGAATCGAAGATGGGTTCCGCTCTCATGCTGTCATACACTCCTTGGAACTCCTTCATTGTGGGAGTCCAGAGCCAAGCAAGGCAAAAGCCTGGCTGATTTGTGAATCGATGCTCAAACATCCAGTTGGGCGAGTACTTCTTTCTCAAGGGTTTCAAAGCTTTTTCTGAATCAGTAGTCGATGTAATATTGCATTCAGCTAAACTGATGATATCATTAGCCGCATCTGGGAACCATTTGAGGGAGAGTTCGACCAGTTGCTTCTCGACAAGATTTCTGAGGTGTCTTCTTATTGTTTTGGCAGAAATACCGAGTTCGTCTGCTAGAACAGGGATTGTCTTCCTAGAGTCGTGATGAAGTGCATAGATTATTCTGTAGTCTAGTGATTTTAAGTTCAATAGTGGATCCTTACGCAGTCTTGGTGGAGATGGTGCGTGTATCAGTACTCTCGGGTCATCTATCCCCAGTCTATCTTTTGCAAAACGCGTCAGTGAGTCGAGGTCAGATATATCTCTTAAGTATGCGCCAATATAGACCCTTTTTTCGGCTCCCATTCCTAGCCAATAGATCAACTGTGTCTGAGCAATTTTCTCAAAGAGTGCATCATCCGCTCGAAGCTCAGATCGACCAACCACTAGTACAGTTGTTGCACCGAGAGCCATCGGACCCAGTCGCGCTGTGAATTCGCGAATCACACCCAGATCAGTCAGAACCCTTATTCGCTTATGGATTGCGTTAATCGACATCCCAAAGGCTTTAGCCAGGTCGTTGAGTGAAGTTCGCGAATTCACCAGTAGTTTCAGAGAAAGCAGCAGGTCTGTCTCGTCCATGAATCAGACTCTCGTCTTGCCAGAATTGTGTTAGGAGCTAGTCGCTATGATTATGCCATATAAGCTTCGTGGAAACAGAGAGTGATATTACCAAAATTGGCCATTCTAATTTATTGGCAAGCTGGCAGATCTCCAAATTGCTTAGTTTGATGGATTAAGTGGAAATATTTCCTCATTTCCTCCTCAAGATACGGAGTACATTTTGCCTCCACAGACCATATTGCGAGTTCTCATGTTTCTGAAAATATGATATTCTTGCGTTGAACATTGTCCTATTATAACAGATTATTGACAATGAATCCTATAGCATACAAAGCGCATCTTTGGTGGATGAAAGGTGCAGCTGGTTAGGCGGAGCTATTTGAAATGACACTAGATTCTTCAAAGAAAAAAGGGGCTGTAATACTAATTGTGGCTCTACTTGTCGTTGGTTCTCTGGCTCTTACTATCAGATTTCCAACAGGAATGGAAGGAGTCCGTGTTGCTGTCTATAATGGAAGAGGTTCTCTTCTGAGCAGTTCCGTCGCATTACTAAACATGTTTCGTTGGATGAATGCGGAGGCTAACTATGTGAATTCCACTGACATTCAACAAGGCGTGCTTGATGATTATGACATTGTTGCGTTTCCTGGCGGAGGTGCTTTTGATTATTCAACTTTCCTTGGGACCGAAGGCAGGAATGCTGTCCTGAATTTCATTGCAGAAGGTGGATCGTACTTTGGTATCTGCGGGGGCTCTGTATTTGGAACCGAGAGCTACCTTGGACTTTTCAAAGGCTACACAAGTGGTGCTGTGAACGGTTCTGATACTAAGCTTATTCCAATGATTGTAAATACCAATTCGACAGGGCCAGATTTATCTGCTGAGCCCTCAACCTATGAATTGTTATACTGGAACTCTGGCTACTTTTACTCAAGCAATGCAACCTATATGTCAACTGTGATCCCTATTGTTCTCTATACTCAGAACAATGAACCAGCCATGATAGCCTGCAGGTATGGAAATGGCACTGTCTTTCTCTCATACCCACATCCAGAATATGAGGAGGGGAGTGCACGTGACGGGGACGACGATTTTGACTATTACACTGATCCTGACTCCGAATGGGGTCTTCTTCTGAAAGTATCTCTTTGGCTCGTAGAAACCTCGAAATAGAAGATACTCTAACAAGATAGGCAGTGGAAAGAGTGCTAGAAGTTAGTGAGTACTACCAATCTATTCTTTGTCTGATTTTGTAGTTGATGGTGATATTTCCACAGTCTTTTCCGATATGATTATGGAAGAAGGCGTTAGATAGGATGCAAGATAAAACGACAACCCACTCAATTAATTAATGTGAGTACTTATTGTCAAGAAAAGTGTGGGGGCTTCCGTGGAAGAAGAGTACGGGTCCGTTCGTAGAAATGTCTTAGTCATGTCTGTGGGAAATACAATCACAGTTTCTGCAAACTCATTGTGGATTATGTTCATGCCATACTTTTTCGCGGATGTTGGAATTGCTCCTTTCCTCATCGGCATGATATTTACAGCAATTGCGATTTCTCGAGCATTAACATCGCTTATAGGTGGCAGAGCCGCAGATAGGTTCGGACGCAAGCCAATCATCAGTCTTGGATATGTGATTTATTCAATCGGAATACTAGTTATTCTAGCATCTCTGATCTTTGAGTTAACTGCACCCTTTCTGACTGGGTTGTTGTCGGCAGCTGGCTACATGTGTTTGTCTGCTGGAAGTGGCTTTCAGAGACCGGCGTCATCTATGTTATTGGTTGAGAGTAGTCCTGAGCGACGGAGAGGGCTCTCATATATGATTACAACGAGAGTCATTCCCTCTATCCCTCCTGCTGCCCTAGTTCTTGTAGGCACATCACTTTATCTCAACGATCAATTCTGGCTTGCTCTCACTCTTGGATTCCTTGGTTTGATCTCTGTATTTCTTTTGTTTTCGATTGGTCTGCGCGAAACCCATTCTGGCAACATAGAAAAACAGGAAGACCGATTGATACCTGTAAAAGTTCGATTTGATTGGTTCCTTCTTCTCTTCATTACAGCATTTGCACTCGATGGAATTTCTAGTAGTGGTCTATCATGGTATGTACCGATTTTCGTAGGCAGGTCAAACTTGGACCTATATGGGATTATGATTTCTATCTCAACACTCGTAATAGCATTTGCAGCACTAGTATCAGGAGGTCTAGTAGATAGAATAGGTACGCGAGCTGCCATATTTGGAGGATGGACACTACTTGCCATTACTGTCACGCTCTTTCCATTTGGTATTCAACCATACGAGATGATCATACTCTATTCAATATGGGCTGGTCTGGACATGGTTGATGTATCTGTGCCGCCACTTGTAGTTGCTGAGAGATATCCAAAAGAGAAGCGTGCATCTGCACTGGGTATCTACTCAATGACTACATCACTATTAGGAATGCTTGGACCTGCTCTCATCTCGTTCTCTCTACTACTTGGAGAGAACATCCCATTCTACGTCAAAGCTATCATGAACCTTGCAGGTGCTCTCCTATTCCTAATAGCCTTCAAAACTAGACAGGGAAAGAATGGAGTCCATTTTGATGAAATAACTGGATAAAGAATGATGTGGGATAGAAACAGGTTTCGTTAATCCTCGGTCACTCTTTGTGAAGCACATAGATAGTCCAAGGTGCTATTCTAGTTTCATTAACCCACTTGTATGGCTCATCTTCTCTTGCTAGAGGCTTGTAGATATGAGCAATCTTAAACTGAGCATTTCGATATGTTTCTTGATATGACTCAGCTGTCCAGAGAATATCGCTTACAGGTCTCCTGTCATCAATATCCAGCTGAATGATTCGTACGATATCACCGGTTGTTGCACCTTTGTTCTCAACAAAGTCCTTTGTGGAGAATGATGTCCATTCATGTGTGTAAATCTCTGGTGATGATACAAGATTGATCAGAACACCATCATCTCTGAGAAGGTCTTTTAATCCTCTTAGATTCGTGACTTTCTTTTCCATTGTAGGTATGTTATCAAAGGGAAATGCAGACAAGATGAGATTGAATGTTCCCGGTTCAAATGATCTAAAGTCGCCCTCTTTGATGACTTGATAGATACCTTCTGGATCGAACTCTTGTGCTCGCTTTACCATCTCATCAGAAATGTCAATCCCAACCGCTTGGAACCCAAGTCTTTGCAAGAATCTGGTTGAGCGTCCAGAACCGCATCCAAAGTCCATAGCCCTTCTTCCTTTGACATGCTTCGAGATAATGGTGGGTAAGTCCCTGAATGCCAAGTAGTATGTCCCAGGAAACTCAAGTCGCGAATATGCATCCGCCCGAGTTGCATCTTCATAGACATTGGAGAACTCCATTCTCACGCCTCAGGTCCTGCTGCAAAAGCTTTCTCTTTTATCGATTGTGAATCAATTTACACACAAGTAATGACTGCCTATGACAGAGATGCTCTCTGTACAGTATCTGGATTATGCTGCTCCAAAATGTGATAATGCACATTACTCCTACTTGGACGTATAGAAGAGCCCTTTTACCTATTGCATGTGCTTACTTCTTCTTTCTCCACTCCATTGCCATCCACAGGATAAGTATCGCATACCATGCCACTGATGCCAGAAGCAGATAGATCACCATCTGGATTGTAGTGTCCATGACAGTTGGTACAACAATGTCAACGAAGACTGCAAGACCAAACACTACCATGAGCAGATTGAGTGCAAGAAATCCAAAGAAGCCCACGATTGTGACACCAGATTTGAAGAGGACTCTTGCAAGCTCTGCACCTATTAGAATGATGAAACCACCTACAATCAAGAAGAGAAAGAAGCTACGCAATGCAGCATCGGTAGCAAGCGATGAGAAAACTGTTGATAGGAAGAACAGGACAGCAAAGATGATTATCAAGGATCCATAGATACTTCCTAATACTTTCCCTGTTTCAGTCGGACTTGAATTCTTGATTTGTGACAAAACATCTCCTCCGCATAATCCCTGCAGAAGTTGGATATAATTGATTCGAGAGATATATGAAAGTGCGATTTCGATTACCCTTCAGATACTCTCGCATCCTCTGAGATATCCATGACCTCTTCTATAAAGGGCGTTCCGTGGTATGAGGACTGAAAGAGTGGTCTTCCCTTTAACTGACGACCACAGCTCAGAAGAGGTAGAATCACAAAGGTGCTCATTAAGAGGGCGTAAGGTAGTTGGTCAATTCCCATTGTGACTACCGGGAGCATGAGAATGGTCAATATAGGAAGAAGCATCATCAATAAGCAGGCATAATATCCCCGTGGATGCTCTGGATGTTCCCAAATTTGATTCATACTATTGTCGGATGAATGTCCACTCATTCAGTAATAAGGCTCATCTTCCAAGCATTGGATGAACGATAAAAGAAGTGGAGAAACGAAGGTGGGCAGTCAGTGACTGCCCTACCGGTTTCCTGATACTAGTGACCTAGAAGTCGTAAGCCTTCAGGGTCTTTCGCTTGTTATCCTTACAGCGTCCTGCAGCATCGAGCAGCATGTGGTTGACGGCCATGTTGAATGCATCGTATGCATCACTTCCGACCATCATGTCGTTGTCTCTGGCAAAGTCTTGTATTGCCTTCTTAACATAGAAGGTATACTTTGGTGCCTTAGCTGCTGCTTTCTTAGCTGGCTTAGCCGCTGGTTTTGCTTTCTTTGACATTTTTTTACCCCTAATGTGGTTTCCTGCGTGGAAAGGCTGGCAACAAGTTGTTTCCGCACCCCCAAGCAAAGGTGAAGCTTTTCTTAGTCATCTTGTTAATAAGCATATGTCGCATAGAATGCCTCAGCAGGCTTGTTTGATGGGTTCCAACAGAGTCCTCATTTGACGTCATAAACCATGTAGAATTCTAATTTCGTGGGCATCTCAACTAGTTCTTGGCTGTCTTAGAGATTCAATTATTTGCGTCACAGAGAGTAGAGTTTGTTTGGTGTTTTCTGCTTCATCACTATGATTTCGATTCTCAGTACGATTAAAGATTCCATGTCTGCTCCCAGTGGGTAATGATCTATCACTGACAACGAGTCGGCATCAACCCTCTTACTGTAATTAGATACATTTATATACAAACTGTAATAATGTACAGTTGTTGAAATACATTGACCGAACACATCGATGATATCAAGAAGGAACTTGAAGAAGTTCGAAAGCTTAAGGAAGAGCTCCGACGAGAGGTCGAGGATGCAAAGCGAGAGAAAGAAGAAATTCTTCGAAGGAGAGCTAGTGCATTGAAAGATAGTAAGATTCCACGACCTCCACGGCCTCCAAGAGAACCCCGCCCCGTGCGACCAGTAAGACCTATGAAAATTGACATTGCTGGAATCACAGATAGTCTTGAGGACATGATGGATGATCTTGGTCGTTCAATTGAAACGTCCATCAAGGACTTCGATGGTATTGCTAAAGGCTTCAAGATACCTGGTGTTCGTATTCGCACAAGCGGTAGAAGAGGGAAGGCTGCAAGAAGGAAGGATATTGAGGCAATTACTCCCGAACGAATAGCAAAGATAGTTGCGCCTCTAGGAAGTGAAGAGCGTCTAGGTATTCTGGATTATCTCAAGAGTGGGGGGAAGACCTTCAATGAGATTGAGAGCTTCACGGAGAAGACAGGCAGCTCTCTCACACACCATCTGAATCCCCTTGTCGAAGCTGGATATGTAGTAAAGGGAGAGGTACGAGGAACATACTATGTCACGGTTGAAGGTCGTCTGGCATATCGTCTAGCCCAATGGCTTACTCACAGGGTTGAGCGACAGAGAGAACAGACTGGAAACAATGGCGAAACCAGAGTTGATATTGAGTTCGATGAGTCTTCTGATGATGAGGGTGACACTGTTGTGATTGAGGATGAGGAAGATCTTGAAGCTGCAGCTGAGCATCTTGAAAGAGTTGCAGAGCAGATTGAAAGAGCTCAGGACCAGATTGAAGAGGTAGCTGATAAGATTGAAGAGGCACAGGATGCACTTGAAGAGGCTGAAGACGAGGATGAGGATGAGGATGATATTGACGATTTGGACTGGGAGGACTAAAGGAGGAAGAATGTGATGAGAAAATTGACACCTGATACTACCATCATGGTCACTACTGAAAACCATGAGCTAATCTCCCACGAGAAGGCCTTTGTAAAGATGGAGGCTGGCTGTGTATGGGTCTACCTTCTCGAGGATGACGTACGAGTTGGTGCTGCATTTGTAGGGCCCTCTCAGTTTGCTGTCGATGCCATTGCTGAAACCAAGGTTGGTGCAATGGGTGAATCGATATCTGGCTCTCTGCAAGGTGTCCAGTTCTACATAGGAGTCGTCTCTCTGGAGAACATATCAAAGAGTCCAGATGCGTCAGATCTTCAGAAACAAGGATTTCAGAACACTCAATCATTTATGGCAGAAATTGAGTCAGCAATGAAGGACCAACTGAATGGTGATCATTCGCAGACTAAGATTGACCAGAGAGAACCATCACAAATCTTCCTTGGCAGAGATTCTGAGGAGATTAAACTCATACTTGTCTTGAGTGAGAAGAGAGGACTAGTCTTCACATATGGAAAGCAGGTCTTCGTCTTGGGCGATGATAACTTAGTTTCGGTCAGTAAGTCTGGAGTTGTCGTTACAGGAAAGAATGGCAAACAAATCATCGTTGGCAAGGGTGGAGTTCATGGCTTGGACAGTTTCATGGACATTGGTCAGATTGTCACAGAATCAGTGACTGAGGCGATGAAGGGTCTAAAAGGCTTGAAGTCACTTAAATCCATGAAGCAGACTATGAAAGAATTTCCATATGATAACGTGGATGACTTTGATTGGGATGACTAGAAGTTTGATACATTGCAATGAGTACTGAGTGACAGGGTGTGACTACCCTGTCTTTCTCACTTTTGGATATCAATTGGCGATGCTTGTTTTCTTCGACTAAAAATATCAACATAGCCTACGATTAGAGGCTCCGTTGTATAGCCCGCGGGCGAATTTGCAAGTCATAGAGTGAATGATACTTTCCTTTGAGTTGCATCAGTTCTGCATGTTTTCCAGACTCAACGATTTTTCCATGCTCCAATACTACGATTCTATCCGCATTTACAATGGTCGATAACCTATGGGCTATGACTATGGATGTTCGTCCCTTCAAGAGGACTTTCAAACCCTTCTGGATTGCATACTCAGTATAGATGTCAATGGAACTTGTTGCCTCATCAAGTATGAGGATTTTGGGATCAGCAAGAAGAGCTCTGGCAAAGCTCACTAGTTGTCTCTCACCTTCGGAGAGTCCTGCGCCACGTTCGCCTACTTCGGTATCGAGCCCCTTTTCAAGATTCACAATAATCCTTCTTGCTCCTATAGCATCAAGGGCTGCTACAATTTCATCATCTGTAGCATTTGGATTTCCATATCGTATATTCTCTTTGACCGTACCTATGAATAGAAACGCATCTTGAAGAACAAGACCAATCCGCGAATGGAGCGAACGCTGTGTGACAGATTTGATATCGATTCCATCAATCTTTATAGAACCACTACGCACATCATAGAATCTGTTCAATAGATTCACAATTGTTGTTTTTCCTGCTCCAGTATCACCTACGATTGCAATAGTTTCTCCAGGTTCTATCTCTAGGTTGAAGTTTTCCAATACAACAGGTCCTTCGCCATATCCAAATGTCACATTATCAAATAGGACATGTCCCTTTACCTCCGGCATTGTGAGTGCGTCAGAAGAATCCTGGACTGATGACTCTGTATCCAAAATCGAGAAGACTCTTTCTCCTCCAGCAAAAGCACTCTGAACAGCAGTATAGAAGTTAGCAATTGTAAGGACTGGTCTGAAGAAACGGTCACTAAATTGAACGAACATTACAACAGTCCCGATGGTGACAATAGGAGTCAGAATTGGGTTAATGTAGAGAAAGCTCGAATCAAGGATAAACCAGCCTCCAAAGAGCAATATTATGGCTGTGCCAAGTCCACTGATGAATCGTATAACAGGGAAAAATGCTGCTTGAGCTCTACCTGCTTCGACATTGGATTGATAGTCTGACTCATTATATCTCGCGAAGATTTCAGCACTCGTTCTCTCTCTTGCGAAGCTCTTAGTGACCTTTGCACCTGATATGCTCTCAGCAAGATTAGATGTAACATTCGATATCGTTTTTCTTGTTCGTCGATAGGCTTCTCTCATCTTCTTTCGGAAATAAATCGTTGTGATGAGGAGAATTGGTATTATCATCAGTGAGACTACTGCAAGCCGGAAGTCGGCCACAAACATTGCCCATCCGATAGCGAAGACAACAAAGATTTGCGCAAAGGTATTGATGAGTTCCCCACCCAAGAGCTCGCTCATTCTATCTACATCATTGGTGAGTCTTGATATAATTCTGCCACTTGACGAGTGATCATGGAACTCCTCTGACATTTCCTGCAGATGATTGTATAATTCCTGTCTGATATCATAGACAGCTTTCTGTCCCATGAATGCCATTAGGTACCCGCTGCCATAGAGCGATATCCAAGTGAAGACTTGTAATAGCACATACAAAGTAGCTGTAAGGATAAGTGATTGCAAGTCAAGATTGACAAAATCAACATCTATGGCTTGCTTGAGTACAAACGGTGACCAGACACTCAGAATGATTGTCACAGCTGTAACTACGATGACTGCCGCAAACAACCTTCTATAGGCAAGAAGGTACTTGACCATACGGATTAAGAGAGTAGAATCTGAATATTCATACGTTCTTGCATCTGGATCATCTGCACCATCGAGGGTTCTACTCATCATTATCGCCTCCAGATGCCTTGGTAACAACAAACGGATCTATTGACACACTAGCCGCTAGTTCCATTTCTGTGAGAGTCTGGTGGATGTTGTTGTATATTCCCTCACTTGCTATAAGTTCCTCATGACTACCTTTCTCAGCAATTTGCCCCCGCTCCATGATTACTATTAGATCTGCGTTGCGCACCGTGCTCAATCTATGTGTAATGATGAATGTCGTTCTGCCAGTCATCAAGTTTTCAAGAGCCTTCTGTATGAGCATCTCGGTCTTGGCATCAACTGAACTTGTGGAGTCGTCAAGTATTAGAATTCGGGGATTTGCCAATAGAGCTCGTGCAATAGCTAACCTCTGCTTCTGTCCTCCACTTAGAGTAACACCCCTTTCTCCAATCTCCGTATCATATCCCATCTCGAGGGTCATAATAAAATCATGAATCATAGCGGCTTTTGCGGCATCCATTACCTCCTCGAGGGATGCCTCTGTACGACCAAATGCAATATTTTCACGAATCGTGGTTGAGAACAAGAATGGATCTTGGTGGACCATACCAATACGTTTTCTGAGGTCGTTGAGTCTGTATTGCCTGATATCTATTCCATCTATGCATATCTTTCCTGGAGCTCGTACTTCCAGAATATTTCCCTTAATATCGACATAACCGTCTACGACTTTGTATTCTTCACCATCGATGAGTACAATTCCCTTTTCACTCACTCGATAGGTTCTACCTTCGTATACGACTGTACTATTATCATCAATATCATAGAACCGTGGAATCAAATTCACAAGACTCGTCTTTCCTGAACCAGTCCCTCCTAAAAGCGCCACAATCTGTCCCGGTCGAATATGGAGGGAAACATCACGCAAGATGTAACTGCCGCCTCTATAGCTGAATGATACATTATGAAAGTCGACAGCTCCTACAAATCCTGAGGCATCCACTGGGTTCTCTGGATCCATCACTTCATCAATAGAATCGAGTATGTAGAATGTACGGTCCCCGGAGGCTGATGCTCTCTGATACATACCAACCCCCCAACTTAAGAAACGCGCTGGTAGCACAAGCATTCCTACAAGGGAGATGAATCCAACAAACTCACCAAGAGTCAGATCTAATGATTCAATAATCGCATATCCTCCGATATATATCAGAAACCCAATTGCTATTCCAAATAAGGATGGTAACATGGGTTGAAAGAATGCTTCTAGTTTACTTGCTTGTACTCTTCGATCAAGAAATCCCCTGTTTTCTCTCTCAACTCTGTCTGCCTCTCTATCTTCAGACGCATATGCTCGTACAACCTTGTGTCCAACAACGTTCTCTGCTAATACTGAGCTGAGTACACCATACTGATTTCGGGCGCTAAGAAAGACTGGTCTAACCTTTTTCGCAAAGACATAGATGAATACGAAAATAACTGGTATTAGCAAAAACATGTACATTGTCAGTGAAACACTCACACTCCACATCACAATATAGGTTCCAATCAATTGCGCCGCTCCAATGAATAAGACACGATATCCCCAATAGAGGAATTCCCTCATTGTACTGACATCTGTTGTCACACGTGCAAGTAATTGCCCTGTTTCATTCTGGTCATAAAATGCGAGGTCTTTTTCCATCAAACTCTCATAGAGTTCCTCACGTAGAGAATAGATTACAAACTGCGATGAGACCGCAGATCCATAACGTCCGAGCATATCAAATATCGCGTAAAAAACACCCAATCCCACGAAGAGTACTGTATATGGGATGAGCAAATCAAGTTGATTACCTAGAATGACCAGATCGACTATTTCAATCATTACAAGTGGTGTGAAGAGATTGAATGCAGTACCAATTGCCGATGCAGTGAGAAAGCCAAAGAAGAGTCTCTTCCTCCTCATGGCATACCCTGTGAGTCTACTAATATGACCCATATAATTACCACCGGCATTTTTGAATTTTCAAGGGCCTCATGATAAGAGTTTTGAAGAGTACAATTTTTGGTGTCTATTAGTTTGTCCTCAGCATACTACTCGCAGCTACGAGCAAGTTTCTCTCCTAAACTACGACATTCGGCTAGTATTTGTTCTCCGGGATAGTCCTTTGCTTTGATTGGCTGGTCGATAACCAAGATTCCGCCAAGTTCTTTTAGTTTAGCAGCAATCTCATCTGGGGCTTCCCCACTCCACCCATATGAACCAAAAGCTGCAGTAGGCAAACCATTCAAATTTGGCATTTCCGCAAGAACGCGTTTTACCATCGGGAGCACTTTCTTCATTCTTGTAGAGCTTCCAATTGCCAAGGCACAGAAATCATCGATACTGCTGAAATCTTTTGCATCAATCACATCACATTCGGTTCCTGCAGATGTAATACCTTCTTGTATCGCCTCTGCCATAGCCTTTGTTCGACCCCTTGTACTCTCGTAGATAATACCGACTTTCATCTTTACTCTTTCAAGCCATCGGTATAGTGAAACAAAAGACTATCGCAAGGACAAATGCATCTTATCTACACCACTTTCTAGATAAGGACAGATGTCTTTTCTTAAACCCAGTATGATGGCGCTATCAAAACAAAAGGCTGAGAAAGCCTGTGCAGTTCTAGTTCGTAAATATGGCAAAACAGTGAGCGAACGGAAACTCCCCCCAATTGATGAGCTAGTGATGACTATATTGAGTCAACACACCTCTGATACCAATATGTCTAAAGCTTATGATAGTCTAATAAAAAAATACACTTCATGGGAACAAGTCCTTGAAGCTCCCCATGATGAACTAGCTGAAGTAATCAGATCATCTGGAATGTTCAATCTAAAAGCTAAGAGAATACAAAGGGCACTTCGAGAAATAAATGAACGAGTTGGAAAACTAGACCTTGCACTTCTCGAAGACATGCCACTCGAAGAGGCAAAGGCTTGGCTTACATCATTGCATGGCGTTGGTCCGAAGACTGCAGCAATTGTGTTGCTGTTCTCTTTTGGAAGACCAACTCTGCCTGTTGATACACACGTCTGGCGAGTCACAAAACGATTGGGAATCATAGGTCAGAATGTGTCACGAGAACGGGCTCACGAGCTTCTAGAACAGGTTGTTCCGAAGAACTGCATACACTCCTTGAACAACAATCTTGTACGCCATGGGCGTGAAATCTGTAAAGCACAAAGACCTCAGTGTGATATCTGTTTTCTCAGTGACATCTGTGACTATTATGGAAGTATCAGCTGACATCTCATTTCTTCGAACGTTTTCTGAGGAATCTATGCCCAGGTTTTCTCTTTTCCAAACGAAGATATCAAAGCTTAGACTGATATCACAGTAGTAATTACTATCAATATGTTCAAAAAGCTCCTTTGAGTTTTAATCGATGCGCATCTATACAAAACACAGGAGCTGGCGTATTGGAACTCTTCTTATTGACAATCGGGGCGGCGCTTGTCCTAGCGTATATTGGCGCTTCTGTTCTAAAGAAGCTTGGAATTCCTCAGACACTTGGATTTATGCTAGCCGGCGTTGTTCTTGGATTGACAAGTATATTGACTGAACAAAGCATCCACGATCTCCGGTTCTTTGTGGCTCTAGCTTTGGGTCTAATAGGTTACAATATCGGTCATGAATTAAGGAGTCCAAATCTTGAAGGTGGCAGAATACGAAGACTTGTTGTTATTGTAATCTTGGAAGCAATGGCAGCATTTATCGTCGTAACGATTCTAACATATGTGCTACTGTCCTTGGTTGCTTTTCCCTTTGCTCTACCAACAGCTATTCTTTTTGGTGCTGTTGCAAGTGCTACTGCACCAGCTGCTACCGCTGATGTCGTTTGGGAGTGTGATTGTGAAGGTCCTGTGACATCCTCTCTCATGTTTGTACTTGCTGCAGATGACATAGCTGCAGTCATTCTTACTAACTCAGCTATTGCTTTTGCTTTATGGGTATACCTTCCTGATTCTCTCACCATTCCCTCTGTACTAATAGAGCCGGTGATTGGTATCTTTGGTTCTATAGTATTTGGCATCATATTTGGACTAATCTTCATTTTTCCACTTAACAAAGAGAAAGACAGAGGAAAACTTCTAGAACTTGAGATTGGAATGGTTATTCTTTTAATTGGAGTTATCGAGTTCATCAATACATATCTTGACTCTCTCGGTTTCTACATACGAATTAGCGACATCTTTGCAGCAATGGTATTCGGTTACATTGTAAAATCGCGTATCAATCGTGATAAGGAACAGGTTCCTGAGCTACTTGAACGTGTGATGGCTCCCGTCGTTATGATCTTCTTTGTTATGGTAGGCGGGCGGATGGCCCAGCTTCTTTCAACATCTGAGACTATTCTCTTGATTGCTCTTACTGCCGCACTTTATCTTGGCGGGAGAACTATTGCAAAATACTTCGGAGCCGCGTTTGGAGCTCGCATTGTCAACGAATCACCCGCCATTCAAAAGCATCTTGGCGGATGTCTTCTATGCCAAGCTGGTGTTGCACTGGGTCTCTCGTTTATTATTGAAGAAACCTTTGTCGCATTGGGCGGAGATGCTCAGATTATGGGGATGCTTATCCTTGGAGTTGTTGCTTTGTCAACAATGGTACTAGAGATGATTGGACCCATGTCTGTAAAACGAAGCCTTCGCGCGGCAGGTGAATTACCTGAAGATCGTGTATTGTTTGAGCCCGATGAAGTACAACTCTTCGATGTAGTTGATAGTAGAACTTGCCCTCCATCTGACGATACGACACGTAACTCCAGTCTTGATGATGAACCTGATTCTGACATTCGGTAAATTAACAAAGCTATTCATTGATAGAATTGCTCATGACAGATAGTAATTGTATTCGTGATGAGCCTTGGCAGATTCTTTGTCGAGTGATAAAACAAGAAGGAACATGCGCAGCAGGGCATAAGGTCGGTGACGAAATCACCTTTACTGGGGATGAGGTGAAGGGAACACTCTGCATCAGCGCGATGTACTCCATGATGCCCAAGGTCTATGCGATGATGTATAATGCAAGGTTTCCATGGCTGAAGAATCAATGCGTATCTACACATGCGTGTCCAGACGGGTTTAATCCAGTCATGTTTGAGCTTACAAGGATTCCTCAAGAAGAAACACACAAGCACTGATTACACTCCAAAAATATTGCGAGGGCGCGATATTTCACTCTCGCCTCCTTTTTTCTTCTCTGCAGTTGACACGATTACGTGAATATGAAAATTAAAAGCGCAAGAAACATTTTCTTTTTTGATATACAGCTACACACAGAGGAAAACAGATTTGATGGATGTAGAATTCTTCCGACTTTCAGCCAGGTCAACGCGTCAGTGGCGAGAAATGGAGATACGCTTAATCACAGAGGCTGAGTGCAATGATCTTGCCTATCGTCCACGATCCGGAATGTCCTCACTTGGCTGGGTTCTTGCACATCAAGCAGCAGTCTATGACTTTTCTTTGAATATGTTAATCAAAAAGGGCTCTCCGAAGAATAAAGAACTCTTCAGTCTCTACACTCCGGGGACTTCAGGAGAATGGGCTGGTACACCCCTCACACAGATTCAGGAATATTATGACTCAAGTGAACATGATCTTCTCAAGTGGATTGAAACTGCATCTGAAGAAGAATTGGAGTATCGAATAGAAGGAGAAAAAATCCCCTCATTCTTTATTGGAAAGACTGTGAGAGAAGTGTTAGCAGATACCTTCACTCATCTAAACTATCATACAGGGCATCTGACTGCAATCCGTAAGGATTGGGAAAACTCCCGAAAATCGTTTTGAATGAACCACGCCGATTATAAGTTTGCAAGACAGTCTTCAGCAAATTTCTTGGCGTCAATGATATTTCTCTTCTGTCTATGTGAAACCTCAATTGTTAAAGGTCCCCTGTATCCTGAAGTATGAAGTTTTTTCACCACTTGATGCAAATCTATCCTTCCCTCTCCTGGAACTATATATTGCCTATATCCATCCTCACCTAGTAGACTACCATCACTATCCCTGAAGTGGACATTGCCAATCTTGCCACCGAAGGCATCAATCATCCACTCAATGTTAGAACCGTTAATGTACATGAACTCCATATCAATTGTGATTCCAAGTGGTCTGTTACTGTTCTTTCCTATCTCATTGAGAATGAACTGGTCCACATTCTCAATATATGGAACGTTCTCAAGAGTCAACATACATCCTGACTCTTCTGCAGCTTTCAGCAGCACCTCAAATCTCCGCTTCCATTGTGGACCTGCAAGTTGATCCTGATCTGGAAGATGAAGAACTGCCACCTTCAACTCACAAGCTCTTATGAATGAGAAAGCAGAGGTTACAGTTTCATCAAAGTCTTTCTCGTCAAACAAGGTGAGGAATTTTGGCAGGTGGATTGAATAGGCCTTGAGTTTGAGGTCATCAAGAGCTGCTTGAATCGTATCCCCAACCCAATTGGGCAGATTGCCATAATATAGCTCTACAGTATCATACCCTGCATCCTTTACTCGAACTATAGTTCGAATCAGGTTTGTGAGGAGCACCTCGGGTGCGGATGATGACTTGATCCCTCCCAATATTGAACAAGAAATGAACATTGAGAATCTCTCCGATTGTTTTGTGCCCCAGTATCCGTCTTATGTGTTTTTGAACGGACCAGACCAACGAGAGTTATTCCTATGAGAAAAACATTTCAACGTTCTTTTCTGGTGAGAGATAGGTTAGGAGCCAAAAGCCGTGTCACGCCGCAGAATTCTACTAACAGTCATAGTGAGTTTGACTTTACTATCACTGAGTTCTTTGATTACTAGTTGCTCACCAATCGAAGATAATGGCAGAATTGCCTCTTGGTCAGGTGGGTTGATAATCGACCATAATTGTATCGATTTGAGTCTGATTCCCGGGGAATGGATTGAATCAGCTCAGGATGACATTCGCATCCACTACGCTCATACGAGTCACGGTGGACAAATCACAACAGGTCTCTCTCGACTAGAATCAGTTAATTTGACCTTCGATGTTTCTATAGGGTATCTTATACTGCCGACTGACAGTGATGCCCTCTGTATTCTCGATGGAAATCCTCCAGAGAGCTACATTACTCCTGATCTTTATTGGCAGGGAGCAAGTGCTCTAGAGCTGACACAAGATACAATTGATAGTAATCCCACACTTACTGCTTCTCTCTGGTCTTGGTGCACGCAAGTTGATTATTACTCAGAGCAAGATGTTCAAGACTATCTTGATGCAATGACCGCTCTTGAAACTCCCAATCCTGGTATCACATTCATCTATATGACTGGTAATGCACAGGCTGGTGGGAGCAGTGGTTATAATCGCTGGTTACGAAATGAACAGATACGCCAATATTGTCTGGACAATGATAAAATCCTATTTGATTTTGCAGATCTTGATTGTTGGAGTAATGGCGATCACAGTACCTATGATTATAGCATAGGCGAAGATACGCTCCAGATCCCAATCGAGCATCCTGATTTCAATGGTGATGAAGCTGGACATACTACCTTTACAAGTTGTGAACAGAAAGGCAGAGCTTTTTGGTGGTTGGTAGCAAATCTAGCTGGTTGGAATGCTCCAGATCTAGCAACCACACCCTCAAGCACAACTACTTCCAGCACCACCACTACCACAGGAACAACAGAACAGATCACTCTGAATGAAGTCATTATGCCCGTTACTATTGTAGGTGTTGTCATAATTGCTGGCTATGCTCTGTTTCGAAGACGCTAGGAACAAGAAAGTGATTTGTAGCAACCTTTAAATATTAATTATCGTTAAGATTTTTGGGAGTTTTCATGACAGATAATTATAAGAAATTCCAAATCATAAACATCTTCGCAGTAGTGTTCACTATTGTGATGAACGCACTTGCAAATATTCTACCATTCAACGGAGTGAACACTGGAACGGTTGCTGACGCATTCCCCAACTTTTTCACCCCGCCAGGTTACGTCTTCGCAATCTGGGGTGTAATCTACGTCCTACTCTTTGTCTTTATGGTCTATCAGGCAAGGAAGAATCAAATGAATGCAGAGTATCTAGGTAAAATTGGGTATCTGTATCTAATTGGCGCAGTCTTGAATGTGGCTTGGTTGATTCTATTCCACTATTCTTATGGCAATACTCCACTCTTAGTATGGAGCGAGCTACTAATCGTAGGATTCCTAGTGATTTTACTGCTGACCTATGTCCGTCTTGAGATAGGAATCAAAGAGGTTCCTCTCGGACAGAAATTGGGTATCCATCTACCAACCAGTGTTTACTTAGGATGGATCTCATTGGCTACCATCGCAAACACTGCAGCAGTTCTAAATGCAAACCTAACAATTGCTGTGGATGTACAACAAATCTGGACCGCCTTGGTCCTTGTTGTTGCACTTCTCATTTCTACTCTGATGATTGTGCTGAGAAGAGATATCGCCTATGGTCTTGTTGTGATCTGGGCTTCAACAGGAATTGCTTCAAAATGGATGGCAATCCCTCTCATCTTCAATACTGCTATTATCGTTGCAGTCGTTGTTGCACTACTCATTTTGATAGTGCCCTTCATCCGGAAAAAGAACTGGATTGACTACTACTTAGTTCGCAAACTTGAGTAGAATATACTTGGTGAGAGGAAGTTCCTCTCACCTGCTTCTCTTTTTCTAGGTTTCATCAGGAACCGACTCAGGGGCTCGAATTATCTCTGAGGCGAATGGCGACTCGTCACTGGTGACAAGGAAATGATTCTCAAGAGCGGTCATTATCGCCTTGTATACTCTTCCCTCTTCTAGACCACATGTGGCTAATTCAAATGCAAGTTCATCGAGTTTGAATTGCACACCCTGCTTTCTAGCAATTCTCTCATTAGCACAGGTATTCGTGGGTATTTTCTTTTCGTCATCTAGCATGTATGTTCTAAGCAGAGCCCCATCAAGAATGTCCTCAAATAATGTATCAAACTGCTTTCTTGTACGCTGGTCAAGAACCACTATCGGAACATCACTCATCGTTTCATCAAAAATGAAACCTACCTTCTTTGCGAATTGTATCATTTTCTCGCGTTGCTCGGGTGAGGGATTTCCAGTTGTGATGAACGCGCAGACCAATTTATTCGTAGAGATTACTCTAACAATGTCTGAGATTGGAATAAGTCCCCACTCCTCAGAGCTTGACTCAATATCAAACTCGCCACGGAAACTTGTGATTGCTGTGATGAAGGCTGATATCACAGTTTCTTCGAGACCCTCCCTGAGAATCTTAGAATACACGGGCAATCCGCTGTCTTTATGAAGGACAATCACGCCTAGAAGACTTTTCACATCATCAAATCGTCTCTTCACTGCAAGGGCATCTTTATTCTCTCGAATCCGTTGTTTTCTCTTTGATCTTCGATACACTAATCCAACACACACTGCAGTAAGAATTAGCATGAACGGGTAATAGCGGGTTGTTGCAACCCAAAGCATCGTCATGAAGTCCCTTCCAGGTTGAAGTTGAACAATGAATGAGGATTCTAGAGCATAGTTTTCTGCTTCACATGTGATTTGCAGTTGGTAGACACCTTCTGCTGCTGGCATAATTATGACCGCGCTGTAGACTCCGCTCGTACTTGTTTCATCCATAATTATTGAACTACCTGAAGCTCCGTTTGGATCAATGATGTAACAGTATACCTCCAATCCACTCACGGGTTGGTCTGTGTCTGTTTCAGATATTCTAACAAGAATCGTACTTTGGCTCAACTCAGGAGCACTCAGTCCCTGCAAGACTTCAACACTGATTGGCACTCTCTCTACACTGAAGGTCAACCTGTATGATGCTGTTTCAAAACCATCTTTCTCAAAGGTCAGTATGGTATAATGCTCTCCAATTTCCAGAGGAGTAAGATTCACAATGTATTGTCCTGATTCGAGCTCGGTGTAGGTTATCCAACCTGCTCCATCTCCAAATGCAAGTATGGTTGCACCATGAATATAGCTGCTGTTGGACTCAAAGATGTAACTAAAGATGAAGGTATATGATCTACCAATGAGGAGGGCCTCAAAGGGGCTCGAGCCCTGTACTGTAGTATCAACGATTCTGATGAGTAATGTAAAGGAATCAGATGTATTGTAATGGAATGGTTTTGATAAGGTGATGGCAATTTCATAAATACCAGAAATATTACACCGAATATCGATTGCATAGAATCCGTTATTATTATCTACAAAATTACTCCATGCAAGACTATTTTCCTGACCAGAATGAGAAATAGTAGGGACTGCACCTGCTACGCCAGTTCCGTTCAGGAGTTCATAGCTTAGTAAGACTGTGAAAATCTCATTGAGCCCATTTTCAATTGGAGCTGAGCCCGCATTTAGAATTTCCAATGATGTTTCAAAAAGTGAGATGACAGTAAATTGAGAAGCGACCATGTCAAAGTATGGCATTGATGCATTGACGTCTACGACAAATCTTCCATTGCCAAGTAGCGTGGTATCAAAGTCTGCTTCCCACCAATTCTTCGCATAATTTTGAGTAAATGTGACAATCGTACTGGACCAGTTAGCAACGATTGATACGCTGTCATCCAAGAGATACTCTCCTGTATCTGCATCCTTGAAAGTAATCAGATTTGAGATGATTTGTCCGTAATCTGCCTCTATTATTGGATAGCTTACGGTAACAGACGCCTGATGGTAAAGATCAAACAATGCATGTCCATAGGCAAGTTCCGTGCCATTATTCCAGAACACCTCTACAACCCATTCGCCTGCTGATGTGTTCGTTCCACCTAATACCCAAGATGAGCTGTTAACTTGTCCCCCAATGATGCTCGAAATAGAATCGGAAGCCCATACTGCGCCGTTAGGTCTAATCCATTCAATGTCAACTGGTGCGCCTGCTTCTGGAGTAACGCTTGCTGTACCTATCTCTACCTGAGTTCGCGTGATATTGCCTGTTCTGAAGAGGGAATTTTCTGTCCAATTTCCTGAAAAACTGTCCTGCATTTGAATGGAGATGATCTTGGCATAGTTGAACGCTTGGTATGTTATCTTCCACCATCCTACTCTAGTAAAAAGACTGTTTGGAACATAAATACTACCTGTTGCAGCAGAACATAACCCCGTGATATCGTTGTTAAGTGGGTCTAAAATCGTGATGTTTTCCCAATCTGAAGGATATTCAATCGTAAGTGTAAGATTCTGATATTCGGTTGAAGTTGATACATAGGTATACATCACTAGATCTGAGCTCTGACCTGAATCTATAGTGTATGATACTCCCTGTTTTGACAAATCTGTAGTCCAAGAGGAATTAATATCTCGCTGGAAGTATGTCGTTACAGAATATTCAAACGATACGGAAGTATTTGCTGTTACTTCTATTTGAAGAGGACTGACATTCCAAGGTGTTGAGTTTGAGATCGTTGATGTCCCGATTCCGCCCGTAGGACCTGTAATTAAACTAGTTAATCCTTCAGCATTGAATGTAAGTTCAACATTTGAATATGGGACAGGGGTCTGGCTTTTGAATTCGAAATCGTCAAGATTCACTTCGATTTTTTGTGCATTGATAAGACCGTCAGGAAATCCATCATCATCATAGTCTCCATTTTCTGTGAGGACAAGATCTGCATATTCAATGTAAATTCCTATTCCAACCGTGAAACTTGCAGGAGCTCCAGTGAGCTCTATAGGGTAATCAGTAATTGAATACCAGACACCTCGCAAATCTCCTGTAGCGATACTCATGTAGTAGGTGTCGGTGTGAACATAGATTCGAAGTTCCACATCACCACTAAAATCGTATGGTGCTGGATCAACTGGACCTGAAACATATCTGTACCTGAAACTTAGACTGAAGTTATTTGAAAGTGGAGAGTTGGTTACAGTCTGCGACCATACTATTTCGGATGTATAATGATGCGTGTACGTATCATCCTGAGGTGGGTTCCTATCTTTGAATTCTCCAATATTCGCTACTGTGACATATCCTTCCGTTGAATTCCATACCGCAGTCTGAGTTTGTTTTCCCCCACTTGGGTCATACGTTGAGCTTGTCCAGGGATCCACTTCATCATCAAAAGTTCCATTAACTGCATATAGCTTTCTTAGATTGGTAACTTCAACCTCTGTTCTGGAAGCAGTCCAATGATTTGCTTCATCAATGGTGATATTCTGTTGAGTGTTCTTCCCGGAATCGGTTCTTGCTCTAAGTAGACTGGTGTCTTGATGACCTCTCTGAACCATTCTCGCAGGATTCAGAATGCCGGTTTGAGTGTCCTGTGAAAGCGAAAATCCTGCTTTTGAATTGAATTCCTTTCCTTCTTCTACCAATGAGTATAATGAATCACTAGGTGAATCATTTGAGATGGAATTTCTTGGATATGTCTGTGGTGTTATAACTAGACCCAAAAGAATTGGAACGATAATGAATGATACAAGTACAATTTTTCTGGCGCGCATCTCATCAGCCTCATCAGTTTTTCAAAGGGGGACTATGAAGTATTCAGCCTCATAACTCTACAACTGCTTGTTACGCTAATTGGAGTAGTATTCTTTGCTCTTCCTTGAGTTATTACTGTTGTTTGTTTGGAATACTCTATCATGCAATTGTATTGAAGATGAGATTACAAAATAGAAGACACTCCGTATTACTCATGTCTTCTTAATCTTGGAAGAAACATAGGCACTTGTTTCCTATACTGTGAATAGGTTTCGCCAAACTCTCTCACCAGTTCTTTTTCCTCTTTCCAACAGAGGAGCCAGTTAATTACGACTACAAGTGGTGTAACAATGAGCGAGTAGAATCCCGACACAAGGAATGTAATTCCGATGTGAGATAGCATCGCTCCAAGATACTGTGGATGTCGAATATGCGAATAGATCCCTGTGTTAATAATCTGTGTAGATTTGTGAGTTTCAGATGCTTCGAGGCCAATATCCGTGACTCCTCGTATTCCAAGCCACGCTCCAGGAATGGTAATGATAACAAACAGAATTAGGTGAAAAACAGGAATTTGAAGTGTCATAAGCCCAAAGATGGGGATAATCAGTAGAATCTCTGACATGATTGGAATGATGAATTGTGGTTGTGGTGAAAACCAGAGACCAAAAAGGAAAAGGAAGATTCCCCATCCTGAAATCATGCCTAGAATCGCTCCTATTCTGGCTCCTCTCTCTTTTCCAAATTTCTCCTCAAGATCAATATGATTCACCGAAACGAAGTGTATCGGTACCACTACAACAATGCCAATGACTGAGAGAATGAACCAGAATGACATACATAGTGCTTGGGTCCTTCTCCAATATTACTCTAGCTGTTTCAACGCAAAAGTATTATTCCAGATACTTCAATGTTATTCTACCGTTTTGCTTGAGGTTGTTAGAATGTCAAATGACGAAATGCTTGAAGAATTGAGAGAGATACGAAAACTACTAACTCCCGCACCTGCACCGACTCCGCCGAAAGGACTTGTCAATGAGTTCATTGATTTTATATCCCAGTATAAGGTTCTGGGATTGGCTGTTGCATTCATTCTAGGTATCTACATTGGTGCCATCATACAGGCCCTTGTAAATAGCCTCATCATGCCTTTGATTCAGTTTGTATTGCCTGGTATTGGTGGGACTGATGTAAACTATGAACTCGCAGCAGGACCTATCATAAATAGCTTGATCACATTCATAATTGTGGCATTTGTGGTCTTTCTCATTGTAAAAATCGCCACTAGGATAGGAATCAAATAGAACATTTCGGAAAAAATATTGGAGGGGAGCATAAACTCCCCCGCTTTTTCTCTTTCTTTGTATGCGCGGACTATTTCACAGCTCCTACGATGAGGAGAACAACACCGAGTCCTAGCAGTATGAGCATGAGTTCAGAGAAATCGTACCCTGCTAGTGGGAGTGTGTAGATTCCCAAATAGAAGTAACTGGCATATGCCGCGTATCCTACCATTGGTAGGATAAGAGGTAAGATTCCTACAATGATTAGTAGGAGTCCAAGTATAGCTAAACCCTTTCCCATTCTTTTCATCTCCGGATGGTATATTTTTTCATAGACAAATCAGTATATTTGCGTTCCGTGTCGTATTATCTACATATCACTAGCAAAATATCTGACCATGGTGGTGAGTTCTCTCTTTGACAGGAAAAAGCCTTTGATTTCCTTGGCTTGAGGCTTGTCGTTATCCACCTGATATTGGCTGCAAAGAATCATTTACGAAGTTCTCAAGCTTCTCTCTTGACTGCTCTATACTCTCCTGATGATTCCTAGCCCCCTTTCTATAGATGCTTATGACTATCTTCTTTTGTTCTTCCCCGTCGTCGATTTCCCATCTTCCTACGACCTCTCCATTTAACCAGATTGAGGGTCGAACTTCTCCTGTTGCACGCAATCCAGGGCTTGGCATTACCCGTGGTGCATCAGGATTTGAAGGCCAGAAGTGTCTTCTATCTGCAGGAAATAGATAGGATTGGATATCTTCTCTGATGAAACTAGTTCTGTCGATGAGTGCTTTGAGAAAATGGTCCTCGTAAGGGAGAAACCAGACCAAGTCCTTGTCGGGTGCCTCTAGAGATGCTGCAATCTCATAATCAGATTGCATCATGTATCTCCCCTGTTTCTGTAATTCTATATTGACCACCGACTCACCAATCTTCTCTAGTGAGTTCTTCACAGTGGTTTTAGTAACTCTTAACCACCATGCTATGTCGTCAATAGATACTGGCCCGAATAACTCAATATGCTGTTTTATCAGTTCATTGATGGCTTCTTCTTCATCCAAATGCTTCATACGAAAACCATCAACCCATTCGTCCATCAAGGCGTAGGAAGTTAGATTATTTCGAGCATGACTTGCTTTTGCTCTGACCACCTCGCCTCTAGCCATAAGCATCACCAAGGCAGAGCGCATATGCACTTCTGCGTCAGGAGCCGCTCGCTTCAACTCACTCATTTGTAACGGGCCATTTTGCAGTGTTGACTTAACGCGATTTAATAGATGCTCGACTTCTTGATCGCTTAATAGATTCACTTTTCTGAACTTGTCCGTTCTTGACGCCTTAAACAAAGCTGGTCCAGTAGCACTGAGTATTAGGGGCAAATTATCCACGTGAATAACATGTAATGTCGTCCTAAATGCATGAGTTCTGACTATTTTCTTCCCGTTGTTGATCGAGTTGAACATTTTCTCCGCATCAAAATTACCTATCCTTGCCCATACAGAGAAATAGGGAGTCCAATAATCTGTGGAATGAAGTCCCAGCTGCGACTTAATCAACTCATAGAAATCAATGCCTCTCTCATCAAGAAGATACTGTTTTCGAAGTTGGTTCCATCGAATCTGCTCAGAGCTCGGTTCTGCCATTTACAACTCCTCTGTTTTGGGGACTTGGTAGTAGTATGGCGAGCCCTTTTATTTTCTGACTTTTGCTATTCGAACCCAACAATTCTGATTTCAGTAGGTCGCGTTTGAGCTCTGACTTCGACTATTCGAGCGCCAAATCCTCCAATGGTTCCACTGAGGAGCCAGATGAGGTAAATCTCTTGGAACATGCTGAATGTCATTGGGCTCCATCCAACAGATGGACCAATAACCTGCCAGACGATGGTATCTGCAGCAAGGGCTAAGACTAGAAGTACAGAACCAGCGAGCATACCCTTGACTAAGGCACAAATCTGGAATCTGAGACTACATCCCCCTCCGACAAGATTTCTGTAAGTTATAGGAATGACCGCGAGTGGAACAACGATGATTGTCACTAACCAGTAATAACTAGGACTGAATAAAGTCCCTACAATTATCCCTAGAATTACAAGTACAGGGTACAGGCTTACCCAGATTTTTAAAATCCATGACCAGCTTTTTAGTTCATCAGATATACTCACTATTCTCACAACCTCTCTACGATTCTCATGATAAATTACTTCTTGGGTATGACTCTGTCAATGGTTTCTCATTTTCCCTGCGGTAATGTATAGCGGATTCACCCTCTCATTTTATCCTCAAAGTAGATGTTAGGCTCATAGGTCGGTGGCCATTGGGGCCTATTGTCCAACACCCCTTCTATCTGTTCAAGGGCCTCTGCTGATAGCTCTACATCGGATGCACCCGCGCTCTCAATAACATGCTGTGGTCTCGTTGCTCCTACAATCGCAGCTGATATCTCAGGTCGTCTGAGGATCCATGCCAAAGCTAACTGACTTGTTGTGATATCCAAGGATTTTGCAATATCTCCAAGTTTCCTCACCTTCGACAGGTTCTCCTCTGTAAGTAGGGTTTTCACCATATCGGATTTTGAGCCCCTACTTCCCTCTGGAATGCCATCGTTGTACTTTCCAGTGAGAAGACCTTGTGCTAGAGGACTCCATACAGTAAAGCCCATACCATGGGTCTTGCCAACGTGCATGATTTCGACTTCGATGTGCCTCGAGAACATGTTGTACATCGGCTGTTCAACAATTGGTCTGTGAGCATGAATTTCCTTTGCTACAGCCTGAACCCGCTCAAGCTGAGCCGCAGTCCAGACAGATGTGCCCCAATAACGAACATCACCTGCTCTTATTAGGCCATCAAGGGTTTCCACTGTTTCTCTGACTGGTGTAGTATGATCGTATCTGTGAAGGTAGTAGAGGTCTAAATAATCAATATTGAGACGGTTGAGCGTGCCTTCAATAGCATTGGTAATATTCCGTCTGCTATTTCCCCAGTCATTGATGTCTTGACTAGTAGGCCAGAACACCTTGCTGGAGATGACAAGGTCCTTTCTATTGACGGTCTCTTCAGCAAGCCATTCCCCTATGACCTCCTCTGCCTTACCTCCGGCATAGATCTCCGCACAGTCAACGAAGTTGATACCCTGTTCCACTGCTGTGTTCATACATTCTTTAGCAACTTGATTTTCGACAGTTCCTCCGTAGGTCAACCAAGAACCTAGAGAAATCTCACTGATCTTCAATCCGCTTTTTCCAACTCGTCTATAATGCAAATGAATCCCCACGACCAGATATGAAAATTAACTATAAATAAGATTCGTTACGGACTAAGTCCGAGGGGGCTCCCATAGTTCAACACGGTTCCCTTCTGGGTCCATAATCCAGGTGAACTTTCCCTCTGGCGTCACTTCGATACTCTCGTGAACTGTGACGCCTCTCTGCCTGAGTTTTTCAACAAATGAGTCCAACTCTGTGACTCTAAAGTTGCTCATAAACGAGGCACTACTTGGTTCAAAGTACTTTGTATTCGATGGAAAAGGTGCCCATATGGTATATCCCGGTTCATCATGACTATGTGGTCGAAAGATAATATATCCCTCATCGTCTGGCTGCAGCCCTAAGTTCTCGACGTACCATTTCTGAAGATCCTTTGGATTCTTTGACTTGAAGAATATTCCACCAATTCCGATTATAGGCGACATTGTATCTAGTCATATGTTAGATATCCAATTTAGTACTTGCTACCTCCTTGTCAAAAGATTCAAAGGATATTCTCAATCTTGATTTGAATGGTGGCACTCTTGACATGTTATTTTAGGCATTTGAAACTGGTATTCGAACAGATTGGAGTTGAAGTCACATCTGAAAACAAACAAGAGATTGATAAGAAGATTCACAAACTCATGAACGTCCCCTACAAAAACTGCTCTGCGGCTTGGAAGGCAATAAAGAGTAGGATGGCTGAAGATGAAGAGAAATTCCTCGCAGACCTTGACAAGGCTCTAGCTTAGTCGGTCTATCTCTCTAGATTCCAGATCGTGCTTTTCGTACAGAATTGAATCTTTCACTTGCCTTATATATCAAATTTGATATTTTTGTATCATATATGATATTTCGAATAAGATAAAGGCTAGTTCGACAATGCAAGAGATTATGTTCAGTCCCTTTCGCAGGTTAGTAGATACATTTCGAGAACGAGGTGCGACTACGCCTGAGAAGGCAATAAGCCTGAAAGAACTAGGCATCCCTGAAATGTTTCGACATGTGAAACCTCCAGTGCCCCCTGATATAAACCCTATAATACAGGTCGGCAACAAATACTATCTCTCAGAGGAGCGATTAGCCAAATTCAGGGACCATGTTGGACAACCCAGTATTGTACAGAAGTGGATACAGCATACTGCCATTGTTCCCAAGGGCTTCCTGCGATACAGGGTACTGCATATTCTCAAGGAACACCCAATGTCTGGAGCTGAGTTGACATCAGCTATCGAAGAGGAAACAGCTGGCAGATGGAAACCAAAACCGGGTTCTATCTATCCATTACTGAAGAGTCTCCTTCAAGATGGATTGACTCGAGAACTCGCTGATACTGATGAGAAGACTCGTCGATACGAGCTCACAGATAAGGGATTGCAGTTTCTTGAAACCGAGATTGACAGTAGTGGCGAGCTTCGTGAAAAGATTGTGCAAGGGTTTTCTCCTTTCCCCGGACCATTACCTCTAATCTTTGAACGACTTGACGCTCTTCCTCCACCTCTCCTGGGCCTATTTGATACTCTCCAGAGTCTTCCAGTAGTGATCATGAGTGATCCTTCTCCAGAGGTTCTAGAAGAACTATCAAGAGCGGCAGAACGATTCTCTACTGCAGTCGAGAGGATTCGCAAGAAGATCGAATCTCAAGAGAATGTCGACTAGTCTTTATCACCCCATTCCATTTCTTTCCATTATGGGGCCAGTTTTTAATACACTATCCACTGTAAATGTCTACAGCAACAAATTTGTAACAATATTATATATCAGCCAATACATGAAACTTTAAATAGCGCAAAATTGGAAGTTTAATTGCACCTAGTGAAAACATGGGGTGAGACGCACGTCAAAACAGAAAGCAGGAACAGAAGAAACAACCGAGAGGACCAGCCTCAGGGACGAATTGTTGGGACGAATTGAGCGAGGCGATATTGGGCAACTGAATCGCGAGATTTCTGTAATGACACGAATGAGTGCGGACATTGTGGAGATACTTGACGCTCTTGTTGAGCTCGAGATCTTCAAGAGTCGCTCAGAAGCAGTAGCCGCCTTTGTCGAAAGGACCGTATATGCCCGCAAGTCTCTTTTCGAAGAGATTCGGGATCAGGCAAGGGACATTAGCAAGAAACGAGAATCTGCCAAACATCTAGCCTTTGAAGCAATCAAGTCCGAACGTGAGTGAAATCACGATAGACTCAATCTGACACTAGTCTGTTAGATTGAACAGGTACCTAACTTCTTGTAAGGAAGAATATTTTCCAAAGCTAGAATATTCTACGAATCATTTACTTGTTCATAAACACGATTCTTCTGTAACCATTTTACGCCAAAATCTGTCAAATCTCTCATTGGAAAGAGATGGCTCTCAGCCTGTCCAATAAAGACTGGGGTGCGACCTGTCCTTTCTTCAAAGTCCGCTGCTATCTTTGGAAAATCATCGTCATTATACTCAATCTGCTCCCATGTTTTCCAGACCCGCCTTCCATTATCTAGAACTGCAACTCCAAGGTGTTCTCTTGGCATATTTGGTAATTTAGCCCTAAACTCAGCATGATGCAGAGAGGTATTTGCATTCAGACCAATACCAATCAGTAGTATCTTCGCATCTAGATCATAGAGTCTTCCAAGAGGACTGTTATCTCCAAAAACATCATCTACTGGATGCTTCTCGACTACATATTGTGCCATTTTACCCCACGCTCCAAATGATGCTTGAGGATGAGGGCTTCGAAATACTCTTGGGTACTTTCTGAATGTTTCTGCAATGATTCCCATTTTCCTTGTAGGTGTTATCTCTGGATCATATGGTGGCATCTCTTCCCGGATTGTTTCCCACCAATTCTCGGGAACCGCAGGGCGTTGCCATCTGGATGGTTCGCCATTTTCTGTGGACTGAGTAGGCATGACAAGTGTACCCTCCTTGGTTACAGCGTCCATTAACGCCGCTATTGCAGTCACTGCGCCACCCACTATCCAGCCGATGCTACGCATTGAAGTATGTACAAGAACCGTATCACCGGATTCAATTCCTGCTCTATGCAGATCTTCAACTAACCTCTTCTTTGTGATTGGTTCTTTTGTTGCTTCCACCAGATGTCTTTCATTTTCCCACGGTACTGTCATGGTAATCACATGTCATAGACAAAGTGAGGATTGTATTGTGGAAAAAAAGGTACTGACGTCTGCCATTTCCCTGCCTAGGTATCTTCTTCAGTTTTCTTGAAATCCAGCGAGAGGGAATTTATACAGTATCGTAGACCCGTTGGATTTGGACCATCATCAAAGACATGGCCAAGATGACCTCCACATTTCTTGCACACGATTTCAATACGTGTCATCCCATGACTCTTGTCGATCTTTCTCTCAACACTATCATCAGATAGTTGGTCCCAGAAACTTGGCCAACCACTTCCCGACTCATATTTTGTATTGGATGAGAAGAGTTCATTCCCACATCCAGCACAGACATACACACCATTCTCCTTGTGATGGACATACTTTCCCGTGAACGGAGGTTCTGTACCGCACTGGCGAAGGACTTTGAACTGCTCAGGACTTAGAGTGAGTTTCCATTCACTTTCATCTTTATTCATTTTCAATCAATATTAACAATAGTTCACTCTATACATAACCTCTTCGTTAGAGGACATATCTTTTTCTTCTTTCCCTTATGCGGAGTTCTTGCGAGACAGAGCGATGAAGACGAATGAATTTCAAATTGCAGAACGAGATGGAACCATCCTGCGATATGCTCGACAGGAGGATTTGCCTCAGATTGATAGAATCACAGTTATCTGCTACAAAGCGATTCACGAGAGCTGGGTGGCTATGCAGGGTGAAGATGTCTACAACGCAATAAGAAATCCTGAAGTGTCGTGGGAGGAACGTAAGGCTGCTCAGAACCGCGAACTCTTCGCAGAACATCCAGAGTGGGTCTGGGTTCTTGAGAACAAAGGGGGAATCATTGGTTTCGTGACTTTCAAGATCAATAAGGAGATAGGCTATGGTTTGCTTGACAACAACGGTGTTCTTCCCAAATATGCTGGTAGAGGTTGGGGGAAGTTCATGTATCGACATGTCTTGCAGTACCTGAGGGCACAGGATATCAAGGTCGCAATTGTAGAGACCGGTCTTGATGATCCTCACATCCCTGCACGATGTGCCTACGAGTCTGTTGGATTTGATAGAAGCGCACCTGTTATCTACTACTGGCAAGATCTCCGAAAAGACAATCCTGGTTCAATACCTGATTAGTAAGTAGTACTTCCAGAGATACAGAATAACTGATTCGTCTACATTTTCTTCGTTGTATCGGGTCTATAGAAAAGCATCTTTGTTAATTCAGCCGTGACGATGTAGGCTACGACAAGTCCTACCAAACTGATATCAGTCCATATCGGTAACATCACAATACCTAGCAATTCTGCAAGAGGTGTAATGGGCAATAATATTGCTAGGACTAGCACGATTAGTGAGGATAGGATCAGGTACTTGCTTGGTCTGCTCTTGAGGAAGTTTTGACGAGTTCTGATTACTAACATTACTGCAATTTCAGTTACTATTGAGAGGATAAACCATCCAGTTCGAAATTGGTCCACTGTAGAATTCAAAATGAGCAAGAGTACACCAAAGGTCATGAAATCAAAGAGAGTACTCTGAATACCAAATACGACCATGAATCTTCTGATGTAACCTGTGTTCCATCTTCTAGGATGCTCGATGAGTTCAGCATCTACACTATCTGTTGAGATTGTGGTTGCTGGGAAATCTGTTAAGAAATTGATAGCCAGTATCTGTTTTGGTAGCAAGGGGAGAAACCACAGCAAGAGCGATGCGCCTGCCATACTAATCATATTTCCAAAATTCGCGCTTATTGTCACTGAGATGTATTTGATAGTGTTAGCAAATGATTTTCTTCCTATTGAGATGCCCTCCGCCAAAACCCCAAGATCCTTTTCTAGGAGAACGATTTCAGCGGACTCCTTGGCTACATCAACAGCACTATCAACTGAGATTCCGATATCTGCGGCATGTATTGCTGATGCATCATTTATTCCATCACCCATGTAGCCTACGACATGCCCTGCTTTCCTAAGTGCAAGTATGATACGCTCTTTCTGATATGGTTCAATCTCTGCAAAAATATCAGTTTGTACTGCTTGGCTGATTAACGCATCATCACTCATCTCTCTCATTTCAGAACCTACGATGATCTTTGCGTCTTTCCTTCCTAGCTGAGTTCCGACAGATGCAGCGATTAACCTGTTATCACCTGTAATGATTTTAAAATCGACATTCAAGGAATTCAGAGTCTCGATTGTTGCTTTGGCTTCGCGTTTTAATGGATCAGAAAGCACTACAAATCCTATAAACTGCATGTTTTTCTCCATGCTTCTGTTTATTGAGGATGTATCTACAGGTTTGTAGGCGACACCGAGTGTTCTAAATCCTTGTTCACTCAATTTATTGTACTGACTACTGATAGTTTCTCTAAATTCTTCTATATCCACTGTTGCACCATTTTCAAGTTCGACAGATGAGCACACTTCAATCAAATTGAGTACTGCACCCTTTGAAATCATGAGTCTACTTGTTCCTTCTGCGACTAGAATACTCAATCGTTTCCGAACGAAATCGTAAGGAATTTCATCGACCTTTATGTATCTATCAAGATCGAATGAAATGTGATTGATAATGGCTGTGTCAATTGGGTTTTCATAACCCCCCTGAAAGACTGCATTCAAGTACGCATACTGCAGTACTTTCTCGCTGTTAGTGCCCTCTGGTCCAATCGTGGAATGGACTCGCATTTCACCCTCTGTGATTGTGCCAGTTTTATCAGAACATAGGATGTTCATACTTCCAAAGTTTTCAATCGCAGTAAGTTTCCTGATGATGACCTTTTTCTCTGCCATCTGTCTTGCGCCTTGAGCAAGGGTAATGCTTGTGATTGCAGGAAGGAGTTCTGGTGTTATACCAACAGCTAGAGCCAGGGCAAAGAGGAACGAGTCAAGTATCGGTCTCTGAAAATAGACATTAAACGCAAACACTACCAGGACGAAGAGCAAGGTCAGTTGCATTAACAATGAGCCGAATCTATCCATACCGCGTTCGAACTCAGTCTTCGGTTCTTTTACATGCAGTCTTACAGAAATCTTGCCTAATTCAGTCCTTAAAGCTGTGCGAACTACAACAACTTTAGCTGTTCCGCTGTTCACGCTAGTCCCCATGAAGACTGTATTCGTACGTTTGCTTAATTGTGCGTCAGCACCTACAACTCCCGCTACTTTCTCAGCTGGTAATGTTTCTCCAGTCAGTGCTGCTTCATTGACAAATAGATCCTTGGATTCTAGTATGACACAGTCTCCTGGCACGATGTCCCCCGCATTAAGAAGGACAATGTCGCCAGGTACTACTTCCTCCAATGGAATTTGAAAATTCATTCCATCACGGTGGACTTCCGCTGTAACTTTTATCATCGATACAAGTTTTTCCACAGCATTGGTAGACATCCACTCCTGCCAAAAACCAACAAGGCTGCTTAGTAAGACGATAGAAGTGATAATCAATCCATCAATGCTATCGCTTGTTACAAACGCTAAGAGAGCTGAAGCGAGTAAGATGATGATTATCGGGCTTGTAAATTGGCTAACCAACAACGAGAGACTACTTGTACTTCTCTGGGCCTTGATGCTATTTGGTCCATAGATATCTAGTTTCTTTTCTGCTTCGATAGACGTCAGACCATCATAACCAGTTCCGAGTTGCTGGAGTAGTATGTCTTGATCGACACTCCAGAACCTTTCATCAATACTCTCCATTTTTCTGCACGGCTTAATGTGTAACTCAATTAAAAAGCATACGACAGTCGACTTTGGGATCTTCAAAAAGCAATGCGTCGAAAGATGCGAAATCCTCTTTACACTCAAAATCAATGTGATAATATTATGGCGCTACAAGAATATCCACCATGGGTGAGAGGTTTCGATATTGTAATTGGTTTTGTGATCATTTTTGTTGGAACATGGATTATCCTCAACACAGTCATCGTTGAAGCGACTTTGATCTTTCTCTTAGCACTTGGTCTTCTGGTCATTGGATTCACAAGACTCGGTAAGGGTGCACTCATGAAAGAGATGAGCAAAACCGCAAGAACAGTGAAAGTGGTCAGCGGCATTGGTGCAATTGTTCTTGCTCTTGCTGCAATACTGTTCAGTTCACTCACCGTTACTATCTTGATTACATTACTAACATTTGCAATAATGCTGGTTGGTATAGCAAGGATAGTCATTGGATACAGTGAATCTGGTTTAAAATCAGGAATGCGAATTGCCAATATCGTTGGGGGAGGACTTGTGTTGCTCTTTGGATTTGTTGCTGCAATATTTCCTTCTCTCGGTCTTTATACCTTGAAAATATTGCTAGCCATTACATTCCTTGTACTTGGATCTCTCCGCATAGCTAGCGGCGCTTCTGGTGAATTGAGATAGAAATCGATCTAGAGGATTAGTGGTGGAAAACTAAGGGACCTGAATGAAGTGAAGTTCTGATAAGAAAAAGAACGTATGCGGTGATGAAAGTCCTGATTTTGATATCAGCCATGTTCATCCCCCTCACGGGTATTGCTGGAATCTATGATATGAACCACAATAATATGCCAGAACTTACTTGGTATATAGATACACTACAATTATACTCGTCATGTTAAGTCTTAGAAAAAATGCTTGCACATTTCAGAAAGATTGAGTAGATTTGATGAATTGAATAATCAGGTCCGCCGCCATCCTTGCACTGATGCTGTTCAGATGGAGATAATCTGAGTGAAGTATGAATCCTGAGTCTTCACCTATTTTATCCCAGCTCGTTCTAAAGAGATAATGCTTGAATATCGACAACAACATCTGAACTCTCCCTCTCTCCAACGGGTATTTCGGAGAACCTGGATTTCCCTCAAGATATGCCAGCATCTGTTCTTGTAATGGAAGATAGGTCACTCTTGATTTTATTGCGATTTCCTTTATCACTCTTCCATAATCTAGACTCAGTTTGAATGCAGGATGATCCGGGACCTCGCCTATAGTCGGTATAGACAGAATAGCAATAGACGCGGAGGTCTCGTTTTGCAGTCTGTTGATAACTGACTGTAATATTTCTTGAAACCAAGCAAGGTCTGGAAGACAAGGCAGTTTCAAGTTCTTCATATATGCTTTGCATTCTTTCTCAGATGTTGCAGCATTCGCATCATTGGTTCCAATCAGAATTGTAATGATCGATGGTCTGCAGGCTATAATCTCTTCAAGTCGTTCTGATAGATTCCATACAAGATGTGCATTCACACCAGCATTAATCAGTCTGAATCTTGTCTGATCTAATTCTTCATGTACCATATTGACATAGCCAAATCCAATCAGCCCATGGGTCAGGCTATCCCCAGCAAGGACAATGACTTCTCGACCATTATCTACGGATGGAGTCTTGAGATAGGTAGATGGTCGATTCTTTGGCAATCTTGAAGACTTGACAAAGGGATATGCGGCGATAGCAATTATGATTGCTGAAATCACAAAGTTCAGGATGAGCAACATGGTTATTCGATAACTCCAACTCCCTAGTTATGAGTCTAGTCCTCTATCCGTGCATATTGAGGAATCTTTACATGATGTATTTGGGATACGGAAAGTATGCCTGAAGACACTATTCAAGATAAGTGGCCTGAGTTTGCTACCTTTTGTTGGGGCTGTGGAAAGAACAATGTGCATGGTCTCCAGTTGAAAAGCTATTGGAAAGATGATGAGGCTGTTGCCACTTGGATGCCTAAGGAACATCATCTTGCATTCCCCGGCGTTCTCAACGGCGGCATAATTGCAACAATAATCGACTGCCATGGCACGGGAACTGCGAACGCTGCAGCGCATAAGAATTCCAGTTCTGATTATCACTTCATGCATGTGACCGCTTCGCTCTCAGTCAAATTCATTCGACCGACACCCATGGATAGACCGGTCACACTCAGAGCCCGAGTAAAGGAATCTGGAGAGCGACGGATTACGGTGACTTGTTCGCTCTATTCTGGTGATATTGAATGCGCCACCGGAGAAGTTGTGACAGTTCGTGTTGACCCTGAAAAATTCTTGAAATGAGTTTCAAAATGCGCAATTGCCATAATTTTCCATTACGGAATCTAATGTTCCGTGCGAAAATGAGGTTTTATAAGCCTCTTCTGTCTACTGCATGCAAAGTTGTGCGGGTTTGGTCAAAGCATATCCATTCTCGATTCGTTTCGAATCTCATTGAATGAGCTTGCCTTCATTACATACGTCGCAACTGGGAGAGGACAGTCATGCTCATGAAGAGGAAAGCCTATTTGCTTGCAATATCGTTTGCATTCATTGTAGCTCTTTTGAACGTAGCACCACAAGTGGTACACGATTCATTGGGTAATGACACACTTCTTACTCACAGTGTAACTCCTTCCTTACACAACCAATTTCAACTACTAGTCACACCTGCGCCAACAGGCGCACCACCAGAGGCTGAAGATGATAGTTACTTCACCGATGAAGAAACTCTACTATTTGTAGATGCACCTGGAGTTCTATATAATGACCATGATGTGGATGGCGACGCTCTCACTGCAGTGATTGACACAATGCCTTCCAATGGTTCGCTTATTCTCTCATCAGACGGTTCTTTCAGCTATACTCCTGAGCTAGATTTCTTCGGTGAAGATTCCTTCACATATCGTGCCAATGATGGTGAATCTGACAGTAACCCTGCGATAGTCACCATCACAGTCAATCTTGTGAATGACCCTCCCGTTGCAGTCGATGATGCCTATGAAACTGATGAGGATACTGTTCTGGATGTTACTCCTGGTGTCCTCTTAAACGACTATGACGTTGATAAGTACGATTTTGTTACCGCGGAGCTTTATACACCACCTGAACACGGTTCCATCACCTTCTTCCTTGAAGGGGACATTATCTATGTGCCAGATCATGATTGGAATGGGATTGACCACTTTGAATATCGCGCATTCGATTCCTTCGTCTATGGTAACATAGCCACTGTGACAATTACAGTCAATGCTGTGAATGACGCTCCAGTTGCATTGGATGATAACTTTGTCATGGATGAAGACACATCTCTATCTATCTTGACATCAGATCTTTTGAGCAATGATTATGATGTGGATGGCGACTCCCTATACCTCATAGTTTTGTCTTCTCCGTCTTTTGGCACGGTCAATGTTCTATCAGACGAAGAACTTGTCTATACTCCATTTTCTGATTGGTATGGTTTTGATTCCTTTACCTATCGAGTGTCTGATGGTGTCGAAACCAGTGCTGAGGCTACTGTGAATATTGAGGTTCAGGATGTAATTGATGATACAACCCCTCCCACGACAACATTCCTAGCTGATGGAATTTTAGGAGATAATGGTTGGTACATCTCGGATGTAGTTGTGACTCTTTCAGCGATTGATGACTTCTCAGTTCATTCGACCATGTATAGTCGTGACGGAAAGAACTGGATGCTCTATACAGGACCATTCACAATTTCCGCAGATGGTATCAATTACGTGTACTATTACTCCAATGATACCGCAGGTAATATTGAATCCATGAGTTCTGCTATGATAATAATTGATACCGATATCACAGGTCCAATCATCACGATAATCTACACAGGTGATACAACAGATGGAAGTCCAGGTTATTGGACTGTCACGGTTTCAGATCCAGAGAGTGGTATTTCTGCAGTCAGTGTTGAGATTGATGGAGTGTTAGTTGGTGCGGCTTCTGGTGACTATCCAGTTCCAAACACTCTGGGTCTTCATACAATTAGGGTGAATGCAACGAATGCGGACCTAGAAGTAGGTGTGGAAGATCAAGAATTCAGCACACTCTCAGAAACTGTCACAATAGTTGATGATGACACCACTGCCCCTCAAATAACAATAGTCCATTCAGGTGGAACGACCGTTTCGGATCCTGGCTTTTGGACGGTTACAGTGATTGACCCCGAAAGCGACACTGTCGTCCTAATTGTGGAGATTGATGGAGAGCTTATCGCTACAACTGCAGGCGATTATGCGGTTCCTGCATCAGAAGGCGAGCATACAATCGTTGTCACTGCTTACAACGGAGACCTCGACAGAGGAGAGCTTGACCAAGAGATGACTGTGGAATCAGCAAGCATTACAATCACCGGCGAGCCCACACCCGGTTGGATCACAGGAGGCGGCTGGATTAGAGATTCTGATGGGAGAAAGGGTCATTTTGCCTTTGTTGTGAGACTCAAGTCTGATGGTGATATCTCTGGAGTATTCCTGTACTCCATTAAGATTGGTAAGTGGATTTACACGATCATAAGTACGGATATCTTGGAAGTCGTGATAGATGGAAACCACGCCTACTTCGAGGCCAATTGTACTGTCATGCTGATTAAACTACACAACTGTAAGGTGCAATCCATTGACGATGGTTATGTAGTTCGAGTTGATGTCTGGGACAACAGAGGTCGTTGCGCAAAAGACATCTTCCAGATACGCATCTTTGACCCAAGTGGTGAAGTTTCGTATGAGGCAGGATTCGATCCGATTGGGTATGTTCATGGAGCTATTGTGATTCATGAGTATAAACACATGAAGCATTGTCACTGTCATCACGGAAGATGGTGATCTGCTGTCCATTTGATGATTCTTTCATATTTCCATACGTTGGAAATATATAGGATTTCAATATCAATTTCAGGTACCGATGACTCACTATTTCAAGAATTCTAGAATGACAGAACTGTTTACCGAGCTCAACATAGAGGTCACCAAAGAGAATAGAGACCAGATTGATGAGATCATTCATGACATGTTGAGTGTTGATTATCCAAATAGCGCTGCAGTTTGGAAATTGGTACGCAAGAAACTTGACAGTGACGATTCTGAAGGATTCAAGCAGCGATTGAAGATGGCCATATCACGATTAAATTAGATGCTCTCAAAGGTACTTTGGTAATGTTTCCAAAAGATCCTCCACGCTAGATACAATTTCGCCATTGGCCTCAATCGCTCCAAGCACATATTGGTTCTTGTACATCCTTCCAGGTCCCACTCTCTTACTTCTGATATCTGTATAGAGACCTATTACTGGGATATTCGCACCATACGCCACGCCAATTTCACAGGCGACTCCACTGTCTATCGGAAACTGGTCCAAACAAGCAACCACTGCATCGCATGACTGAAGCTCATCTGTATCGACTCTGAAAATCTCTTCATTCGTGGGATCTGCATCTCCACTGAAGGCTTCCTGCGGAAGAAAGACAGAATAGCCTGCCGCACGAACTCTGGCAACAGAATCCTCATTGAACTTTCTGTCCGCCTCTGAGAATAACGCATTTGCCCAATAGAGCCTCTTTCCCATTTCATTCTCCCTCCCATTGCTTGAAGACAGTCCCTGCAAGTTTCTCAAAGTCTGCTGCAGGATAAGTGATGCGACTATGTTTTGCGCCAATTTCAACAAAACTCTCAGCAGTCTTGAGTGCGACTTTCAGGGGATTGATGACAGGAATGCCAACAGTATCCCATGATGTGTTTGCAGTTCGAAATGCCATTGACATACAACCAAGAACAACACAACCTGCTCCCTTACCCATAGCCTTCTCGATAGCGGTTGTTGTTTGCTTGATTACCATACTAGGATCATCTTCCCACATATCTGTGATAGGCATCTCCACGAACTCGACAGAGGCGAGTCGGCTTGCCAGTCCCATTTCTCTGGTCCGCGCTACAAGTTCATCAGCAGAGGCAACTCCTGCTTGCATTGGCGAGATGACACTGAACCGATCCGCAATCATACAAGCAAAATAGTACGATGATTCTGCTGGTCCGATTATGGGTACATCCATGAGCTCCCTTGCTGCACGCAGTCCGGGGTCTCCTGCGCATCCAATGATAATTGCATCAAATCTTTTTGTTTTTCGAATTTGATAGAGACGTTCTAGCATTGGCCCAATGGACATGCATTCTTCAATGGCTGACTCTATTGAGAGAGGCCCCTTGCCTACTTCTTCGACGGTGACTTTCGTTCCAGGACGGGCAAGCGAATTCGTGACATCTTCGCGTCGTTTAATCTCGTCTTCAGGCATTCCTTCTCCAGGGATAAGATAGAGTATCTCCAATGGTCACACCTTCTATGATTAGGTCTACTACCGCGCATTATATACTTTCGAGTCATTTGATTTTGTGCTGCAAATGAGACATTCTAGCATGAATGATTGCAATACTCGAGCTTGTACGGTATGTGTGATGAGGCTGGGATTGACTGAATTCAGGTAATGTGTTTCTTGTGTTCTATCTTCTAGGTCGCTGCCAGTAGCATAGGAGCAGAACTGAGATAATGATGAGAATGCCTAAGACTAACACAGTGGCAGGACCGCCGGGAAGTGCATCTGCAACTGCGGGGCTAGTAATAGCACCAGCAGCAATGAGTAAGCCTAATGAAACAACACAATAGATTCCTGTGTTTCTGCAGTCGTTCCTCATCTTCATTGCGTCATATTCCGGACTTGTCTCATCACTTTCAAAGGAGTTGAAATTTGGCATTGACAAGATAGCTACACCACTAAAACGACAACACAAGAATAGTATATGTCTTCTCTTCAACGTAGCTTATAATGAGTAATTAACGCGCAGCATCTACCTGTTTGATGAGCTATACAAGATGGCAGCAGTGGACTCAAGATGATTTCCAATGACACCTTCTCTTGCTGCATCCGTCAATGAAACCGCGAAATAGTCCTTCTCATCTCGTAGAACACCCTCTGATCCCTCATTCCTGAGCCGCACAAGAAAGGCTACAACCCTGCCCATTGCACCATTTTTGCTCAAAGGTTTTCTAGTGTTTCGATAGTTTTCGGCAACTATCTTCTCAACAAAGCTGATACGTTCCCAGAATGTGTAGACTTCTCGGTGCATCTTGAAGGTAATGATGTCCCCGAGTGAGTCCAGTATGAACACTCCGCATGCATCCATAGGAATACTTCCGACAATGACATTGTGGATGTTTTCCGTTAGAGTTGATCTTGGAATGCGAAGGTACCGCGTGACCTGTTGTTGACTTCTCTCTCTTGTGATAGGGACAATCGCGATTCCTGGGTAGCACAGGGGCTCATCAAGTCTAAGTAGATGACCCCGCAGAATCGCATCCGCGACAGCTCGAACACATTCTTCAGTCCCGCTCACTCACATCCACCCAAACTTTGTAATAATGTTACATATTACATTTTGAATACATATAAGGTCTTCCATCCAAGGGATTGCCATTTATGTGAGTTCTACATCAGCGATTCTCATGAACGACACCTTGCACGTGCTTGATAATCGGAGATCCCTGAGGGGGTATGACTCACGCCCTATCTCTAAGGCACACAAAGAACAGATTCTACACGGTATGTTCCGTGCACCCACAGCTGGGAATATGATGCATTACTCAGTCATCGAGGTGGCAGACCAAAAAAAGAAGGATAAGTTGGTCACAACTTGCGATAATCAGCCCTTCATTGCAAAGGCGCCTTTGGTGCTATTATTCCTAGCAGACCTGCAGAGGTGGTACAACTTCTTCGAGTATTCAGGCGTGCCAGATGTTTGCCGAGAACGAGGTCTCGATTATGTCACACCTCGGGAGTCCGACCTGTTACTTGCAAGTTGCGATGCACTAGTAGCCGCTCAGAACGCAGTGATTGCCGCTGAGTCCATAGGGATTGGCTCGTGCTATATCGGAGACGTAATGGAGAACATAGAAACTCATCGTGAGATGTTTGATCTACCTCGGTGGGTGTTTCCCATTGCCCTTCTATGCTTTGGGTATCCTTTGCGAGAAGATCGGGATGACCGTGAGAAGACACCTCGATTTCCCCCACACTTTGTATACTTTAAAGACAAGTATTCAAGTGTTGATAACAAGGATTTTGAAACCATGCTCATGAGCCACTATGGACAACCAAATAGCTTTTTTGATGGTGCTCAAAACATAGGGCAAGGCATCTACCTTCGGAAGACTGGTTCGGCATTCTCTGCGGAGATGCGTCGTTCTGTTAAAGTTGCTCTGAAGGGCTGGAGCGATTAAATCTATCAGGAATCCGAGTAGGAACACCGCACCCACGAGCGATAGATATGGCTCGAAAAGGAGAGTGGTCACATGACCAAGAAACGGCGCTCGAAACAAGAAGAGCTCGATGATGTGAGCGCAGCTGTGCCCTTTACAGCTCGACTTAATGCATACTATCGCGCTGTAGAGAGTAAGGTGACCAATCCCCTTCTTACTGATCCATTAGCAGAACGTCTTGCTGGAAACATGGATGAGTACTTCAAAAAACACAAACGTGTGGCTGGAATGGGCGATAGTTCAATCGTGCGTTCCTACTATGTCGAGAATGAGCTACTAATCCCTTGGTGTTCTGTTCATAAGAAGTCCCAGATAGTTCTTCTCGGAGCGGGACTGGATACCCGTGCCTATCGCTTCAAACCTGTGCAGAAGGGTTCACATTCAATATTCGAGCTGGACCTGCCCATCATCATCCATTATAAGAACGAGGTGCTTCATAATGAGAAACCTCTCTGTTCTCTCGTTCGTGTACCTATTGATCTTTCAGACCCAACATGGACATCAGAACTCTTGGAAAGTGGCTTCTCTTCAGAGACCCCCACCTTCTGGATTTTGGAAGGACTCGTCTACTATATTGACCGGGAAACAGTCATCTCACTTCTAAGAGAGATATCTGAGATGAGTACGCCTGATAGCCATCTCTTTGTTGATGTCTGCGTTCCCGCTCTTGCGGATCTAGAGTGGGGGCCTTATACAAGGCACTTCAAATGGGGTGTTTCCAAGGAAGAGGTCTCTTCATTTTTTGCCTTGACTGGATGGGAGGTCTCTTCATCCTTCATCGATGACCACGACCACGGGAGAGATGTTGGGCAAAAGGGAATTATCTTTGTGCATGGAGAGAAAAATCTAGCCGGAATCAAAGATGCTGTTGCATCCTCAGTAATAGAGGGTTCGCAACTGTCCGAATCCGAGCTACAAGCATTCGCTATTAATCTTGCAACGAAGATGATTCCAGAGATTGAAGGGGTCTTGAAGGAATACAAAAAAAGCCCTGACGAAGGAATGTCTGCATATCTCGATTTTGTGAAGCGCGTTGAACCTGATATCCGAGCCATTGCTAGTGGTCAGAAGAATCCAGTTCTTCTTGGGCATATCTCACCTCGATTAATTGGTAACCCTCTGGCAATAAGAGAGGATGCTGACCAACGAACACCTGAAGAGATCGAGTCCTTCATTATTGGGTATCTGAAGGCAATACTGCACATCACCTATTGCGGTATGAAGGGATTGCAGGGTGATCAATTCCAAAACACCTCCCTGTATCGAGAAAGCCTACGAGCTCAAGATCTAGGTGGTTTGGAGTCAATTCACAAAACCCTTGAGTTTGTAAGGCGTGAGTTGGATGAGTTAGAGGTTTGATGGAATTTTCACGTAGGAATCCGATACTCACCACAACTCTGGGACTCCACGAGATTTTCGGATACTAGCTGGTCAAGTACCGAAATCATCGTATCCTTCTTGCAGTCAAGACCTAGTTGAGAATGCAATTTCTCTGCGGTCATCGATTCTACCCCTGTCAAAATCCGGATAATGGCTCCACGAATCTGTCGTGTTGAGCCCTTGAATACCGGCTGTTTTGATGTTGGAGCAATACCTGTCAAATTTGATGAAAGCACCTCAGAGCCGTAGTCCATCAAGGCATTGTGCCAATCACTCGACCGACCTCTCAGAAGGAGAATGTCCGCCACCTCCTGAAGCTCACACTCTGTCATCTCTTCGGCAGCAAAACCGGAGGCGATCATGACTCTGCGAATATTAGTATCGACTGCTGCTAGGTCTTTATTGAATGCAAAGATGAGGATGGATTGAGATGTGTATTGTCCAATGCCCTTAAGCTCTCGCAGTTCCTGAGCCTCTTGGGGGAACTTACCTCTCTCAACGATCTGGTTTGCTGCCTCTCGTAGCCACAGGGCTCTGCGGTTGTACCCAAGCCCACTCCATACGGTCAGAAGATGTCTGATTTCTGCTACAGCCAAGGCTTCTACTGTCGGAAATTCTCTCAGAAACTGCAGATACTTGGGAATTACTCTATTGACCTGTGTCTGTTGCAGCATGACTTCTGAGACTAGGACCTCGTAGGGACTTGGATTGTTTCTCCACGGGAGGTCTCTTGTATTCTCACTCCACCATTCCATGACCTTCTGCTGAAACTCTCTGACAGCTTCTTGGTCAAGTTGCACAGTCACTAACGTCACCTTTACACATTGGAATCTCAAATACTAGTAGAGATTTTTGGATGTATCAACTGATGCGTTTTATGGATTACCCAATGTACCTTCGATGTACTCATGAGCTGTATTCTCGTCGTAGTCTCCTTCCACTCAATCTCAGTATTGACTTTATGATAACTCCTTTCCTAAGCAGTGTAAGCAATAGTCTACCATTGTCAGTCAAAGAATAGAGAGAAGTAGTTCCCCGCTTCTCTTCCACCAGAAACTTCTCCTTCACAAGAAAATCATCAATCCAATGATACACCTGACGAGTATTTCCAAGAATTTTTGTAAGATCCCACCGAGTTGTTTTCTCATTTTCATCTATCGCACTCAAGATGTCGAACGAAATGTCAACAGGCTCTCTCGGACTAGACAATGGACTCACTTCTCAAGTTCCTTGTTTATCTCGTAGATTCTTGCGTATTTTCTTCGTAGTTCAAAGAACTTCAGTAGCATCCTAATCCCAAAGATGAGTAATGGAATCATAACAAGCAGGCTTGCAGCGATGAAAAGTGTTCCTCTCCAGAGATTAACAAGTAGAAAGACTATCTCTATAATTACCACCGTGAGCATTATTGCAGCTGCTCCCCCTACTGCTCCTATGCCATCCATAAGATCTTTTGACAGCGCTGATGCATCTCTCATCAGCTCTTCCATGAGGTTGTTGAGCACAACAATTTGTTCAATGGTGTCATTCTCCGAATTGATATCATCACTGTTTCTCTCTTCTACCATGTGACTCAATCCTATCTTTTCAAATTCCCTCTGGAAAAGTCTTAGATAGCGCACCGATATATCATTCGGTACCTAGAACATAACGCATGATTGCTTCTAGGACAACGTCTTTTCTATTTCGATGCCTGAATATCCTGGTGAATAATTTATGACAACTGAAGAAGTTCGTTTGAGTACAAGGGAAGACGACAAGAACGAATTGACTGCGTCAGAGGAAAAGAGCAGGAAAAGCCTGCGAGAGAGATTTTTCGATTTTGCAGGATGGTTGATGATCTTCTTTCAGTCAGTTCCATCCCTGTTCATCTGGGGTGGGCTCATGACACTTCCATTCTTATTCTACCTAGTCGTCATATTCTTCTCATTGGGGACAGTTGAGGTGCCCCTAGTGACTGAGAGAGGCAATCTCTACTTCCTTGAAGCACTGAATATCTTTCTCTTTGGAGGGAATCGTATTCCTGAGGTGATATTATCCATCACCGGCATCCTCATTCTCCTTTACTCAGTTCTCTTTCTGCGAATAAGAAAGCCCGAGGGTCTGGTTACTTCCGGTCCCTATCATCTTGTGCGACATCCTCAGTATCTGGGAGTTCTCATCTTCATAACAAATCTGACAAGCAGAAGTTTCAGAGAGACCCTTGGTGACATTGGCTGGATAGGTCCTGAATGGACCTTTATGATATGGTTTGGAACTCTTTTTGCATACATCGCATTGGCTGTCTTGGAAGAGAACCATCTCTCTGCAAAATACGGTACGGCCTATAATGAATACATGCAGGATTCTGCGTTCTTCATACCCTTCCTGAAGACGGGGCATAGAATGCTTGATATCATTCTCACGCTTGTTGTCGCAGTCCTATTGTTATTCACAACCGTCTATTTGGCTGAGCTCGTGCATCCATAGGATTGTCTTATTGCTATACCAATACTAGTGAATTTTCACTATGATGTCTATATGATATCTACCGTTGGGCTCTGAGGTATTGTCTTTTTCTCACCTCTGAAGAAGAAAATTAGAAGAAATATCAAATATACAGCTAAAGGGAACAGAACTGACGGAAAGAATGGGATAAGGATGAAAAGGACTATTCCCAGAGTGGTACCAAGAAAAGTGAGCACAATCCCAATCTGGAACTCCAGAGATTCCTCTCTCTTTCGATGAATAACCAATAGAGGCGTCCCTAATGCTATCCAGAATCCAAAGAGAAGTACTAGTGGCAAGTAGAGATTGTATTCGATACTCCACCATGCTATTTCGATGCTATCCTCAAGCCATATCGATTGAATGCTGACATTTACGAAATCGAGATTAGGATTCATCAAACAGACTGACCATCGCGCTGGAACTCCTGTTTCTGTGAATAGGTATGGCAATCTGAATCCTATCGATTCATCAGAGTAATTAGCCTCTCGGTGATGAACCTCTGGTATGTTTCGATCAATGAGATAGAAAGTCACATTATTCTCACAGGAAAACACGATGTTCACATATGCCTTGAAATGGATATTTGACACATTATCGATTCTTTCCACGTTGCTTGGACCAATAGTGAAATTCCATGTTCTCCACCTAAACACAACATCTCCTTCGTAGTAAGCTGAAACCTCCTGGCTGTTTATCATATATATCGGGACGCAGACAAGCATTGGTACAAGGGCAAGGATGGCAATATGTTTCGGTCGTATTTTTTTTCGGAGGGGTTCATAGAGGAAAAGTGACAAGACGATAAGGAATACCACCAACAATGGAAATGAATAACTTGGTGGAATTGTTAACGTCAGTTTTCCCTCCTTGCACAGCTTACGCTAATGAAAACGAGAACAAATAATGCATCGCGGTTTAATCAATTTGCTTGTTGACTTGTTTACACATACAATGGGTATGTTCTGTGTTCCGCTTTGAACTCTAGCGTTCCCACCTGAGATCTTTCACGATAAAATCCGAGATTGAATTAAGGAGCGAACCAAGTTTCTGCCCTCTTTTTGTGAGGATGTGAATTATTTCCTTACCCTCCTTTTCAATCTCAATGAGTCCATTATCCAGTAGAAACTTTCGAACACCTGCAACTCTGGCTCCATTCAGAGCAGGGAGTGTCTTTGTTTCAAGACCTTTCTTGATTATCTCATCTGCTCTTGCCCTTCCTTTGAGCCTGGCAAGCAGGAGGATTACAGTGAGTTCATATTCGCCTCTGAGCAGTTTGACGAAGGGGCTTATTTTAACCACAATACCACAACTCCAACGAGTATACCTATTGCATTGCGCTCCTTTTCTTACTTATCAGTATAGACAGGTGGGCATGATGATTGTCACTTCTGCAAAGAGATGAGGATATGTTCCTAGACGAAGTAGTCTGGCTCATTGGGTGACCCAGATGGTCTGCGATGAATTGATTGAAACCTTCGAAGTCTTATCTCTTCAGCAAGAGGGCTCTTAGAGAGTATTGTGGAGAGCACGCCTGTGTCGTTCACTGACAAAAACAATGATCTGGTGCATCTTACCAATTCTTCTGAAAACGGAGGATGGAGGCGTCTTGATACTAGATCGAGCCACCACTCGAGTTCGATTCGTGCTCTTCTTTCTCTGCGATTCCAGTAATAGGAATAGGAGGTTCTACTAGCGCTTGTTTGCCATCGTTTCACGTTAGAAGTGAGCTTGTGTATCTTCTTTGCGAAATAGTCCTGTACCAAGCTCATTTTACCAATTCCTGATATCTCAAGCATCTTTGTGAGTACTTCCTTTGAGCCTCTATCATTTCCCAAGCGGGACAGAATCATTGGCACAGCAAGCTTGACAGCTTCCTCTCCTTCACCACCTATCTCTAGCAACGCAGTGACACTTGACCTCACCACAGGTCTACTAGTATGTTTGAGATAGGGACTGATGATGTCTACCAGTCCCGACGAACCCTGTCGTGAAATGGCTTGAATAGCGCATGCTTTCACCTCATTCTTGCCATCCTTCAATAATCCAAGAAGAACACTTCTGACATGAGGTGAGTCAATATCCCCTAGAGCGTTAACTGCTGCAATGGACTCCTTTGATGAGTAGCGACGAGTCTGATGCTGAGCTAAACTCTCTAGAGGGTCAATCGATGACTCATGACCTATTCTACCAAGCGCAGTTACTATTGAGGTTCTGACATATCTATTCTGCTCCATTTCAAGACGATGATGGAGAAACTCTAGGGCACGTGCGTCCTCGGTTCGACCCAGAGCACGAGCTGCAGCTCCCCTATTGCCTGGGACCTTGTAAAGAGCAAGCCGGACAGCATCTGCGAGAATGGCGGCAGTGTCCTTCTGACATCGCATCTTGAAGATGGAACTGCTTCCAATAGTCCGGTATGTCTTGTCCATCTCTATTGGTTGTGCGAGGTCTCCCGTGAGTTGCTTTATTGCATTGACCGCAGTATCATTTATGCTCTCATCAAGCCAAGATCTGCGTTGTCGATAGTAGTAACGATGACCATACCTCTGCGTGCTCGTACTAGAGGCATCATAGGGCTTAGAGCCATCGGTCATGAGGATTGTGAACCCGTAAAAGGTTCCCAACACATCAAGCCGTGAGGGAGTCCCCTCCAATTGGGAAAGCTCGCGTTTTCGTGCCTCTATGATGTTCCCGACAAGGATAGCATATGGGGTCTCTGCCATAGTTTCTACATCTAGGAAGTAGGTATGTCTGTTCTCAATCTGTTCCTTTAGAAGGTCCATCGCTCGCTCAATAGCACTCACCCTGATTTGTTGTAATGAGGTACCTTCCAGTGACGAGAACTCCTTGAAAACATCAGAGTCAGTACCTGCCACAGCCTCTAGCTCCAAGAGGGCCACTACAGCATCCCGAGCCTTGCCAGAAGAACGTGTGTGCTTGACTTGGCTTATGAACCCTGTCCAATCGTCTGATTGGATGTACTCATCCGCGCAGTTCTCTAGTTCTGCGTAATGTCGCCTCGATACAAGGTTCTGTATTGTTGCCTTCTCCATCATAACTCCCTAGATTCGTCAGGTATGTTGGTATATTAACTGCGCATTTTTCACAGCAATCCTATGATAGTTGGAACACGTGTTCCATATATCCAGACATTTCAAGCATTATGAACACAAATCTCAGTAGTAGGGATCCACTACTGCCTCCAGTTTTGGAAAGAGAACTCTCACGAATGGCTTCAAAGTTGCAGCGCACTGTACATCCGGTTCATGGGTCATAAGCTCATCAAGAGTTTCGTATCCCATCAGGAGTCGTGTGAGGGAGCCCAAAGGTACTCTGAGGTCATAGTCTCTGGGATTCCTCTCCTCCTTCTCAGTCACTCCCTTGAACGCGCCGTTCTCAAAGGTGAGCAAGAATCCTTCCTTGTAGGTCGTGATTGTTAATTCCCCAGTAAAATGTTGAAACTCGGTGTCCCTCAGGCGGTCTGCGAAGAGAGGACTAATGGTCTCCATGAAGCGTGGTACTGATGGGATCTTGATGTACCAGGCATATGGTGCAATTTCCCACACCTGAGTCCTTGCACTCAAATATTCCCTGATTCGCTTCTGATTTGGTTGTGCTACCCTAACGGGAATATCGTTCCACTCCTGAGCCCTCGCAAGTGCAAAGCGAAGGACTGCATCCACATATTTATGATTGTCTAGGTATAGCTCCACGACATCCAGCCTATTCTCCCAGCGTGCAAGGTAAAACACACCTACCGTCTTTTGCTTCTCCTTCACCAAGTAGAAGTAGAATGCCTCTTGCTTGGGAGAAGTTGTTTCATAAATGAGGTATGCTGCATCTTCTGGTCGTATCTTTCGTATCCATGTTCTCCTGGGTAGATGCGCTTCTCGATACCTGAGAAACTCTTTGAAGTTCTCAGATTTTACAGGTTTGAAGGTGATTGGTTCATCCTCTCCATCAGGCAGCCTTGGTATGAGACTGGGATTGACGGTGTAGCCACCACCTAGGTGCGCTGCATACTCATACCCGAAGTTACGGTAGAAATGGGGTATCCCTGCAATAGTCTGAATCATCGGATGACGTTGACTTGCACGTTCCTCGAACTTATCATTGAGCAAACGAATATGTCCTCTATTTCTATGAGAGTTCAGGGTTCCTACTGCTTCCATCTCGACAGATGGGACTTGGATTTCATCGAGGACCCATGCATTCTCCAAGAGGATCACACAGGATACAACCTCTCCCGAGTTGGAATTCTCGATGATGAAACTGTCCTCCCAGCTGAATCGGGGATAGCGCTCAAGCATCGCTCTAAGCTGGTCTGTTACACCTTCTCCGTGGACAATCTTGAAGTGCTCCAGTAGTGCTGGAATGTCCTCTCTGGATGCGTTCCGTATTACGAGACCATCACCAAGGTCCTGGGGTTTCATGATATCACATTGAATTGACCCGCTTCATATAACTTACCCCTATTCGTGATTCAGGAACTGACCTCGCGATCTGCTATTAGTCTTGAATTGACCACCTGATTAGATCTCTCTCCCATGATTTAATATCAAATGAGAGCTATAGGTATGTTTTGGTGAACTTGTAAGGGAGGTGAGAAAATGCCGATATTCATTATACTTGGTAATCTTACTGAGAAAGGAGTCAAGACCATAAAGGAAGCAGGAAAACGACAGAAACAGGCCAATGATATTATTCAGTCAGTGGGTGCAAAGCTTCTGGGTCTGTACTACACCTTTGGAAAATATGACTGGGTTGCGGTCGTAGAGGGTCCTTCTATTGAGGCCGCTATGAAGGCTCTGTTCATCTTTGGACAAGGTGGTACCAACAGGACTGAAACTCTGGTTGCTCTAAAGGCTGAAGATACACTCAAGATCATAGGTCAGCTACCGTAGTTATAGATACACCCTTGGACTATTAGGGACATGATATCTAAGGAGTTATTGCATTCACAAGATTCGCTACAATCTCACTTCAGTTTTCCAAGGACTGCTTCTTGTGCCTCTTTCATTGCTGCATCTTGTTGCTGACTCAGATTGGCTGCTTGTCTTTTGATATCATTGAAAAGGTCTTCTCTCGATGATATCGCTCCTTCCACAAGAGCTGCTGCAGCCTCAGATCGGCTCTTGAATACACCAATGGCCACAAGCGAATCGAGAATCTCAACAACCCGTTTGTTCATCCTTGCTACAACGGGAATATCTCGCTCCTCCTCCTCAAATCCTTCTGCTGAGATGTTCTGCAAGACCCTATCCCGCAGAGAGGTCCGCTTTGGTTTCTCTTCCTTTTCAGACATTATAACTGACCCAAATTGTATTGCTAGATATTCCCATTTAAAACTACGTATCGCGTATCTTCCTTACGCTTACATCACATAGTTCTATTTTACAAACTGATCCTTGGGACCAGTCCTTGCTACCTTGCGGTCAATCTCATCCTCGGGGCTCTTCTCAGAAGACTCGCTCGAAACGGATGAATTGGCATTGCGTAGCTGACTGAACTTGGAATAGGTCCAATCAACGAGATAGACCTCCGCAAGTAGCACAGCAATGATCATACCAGGTATGGTTACCATTGGGATAATGAGAAGAGTTACAATAGCCACTAGACCACCAAGAGGCTGAGCATATTGGAACTTTCTTGCTGGAGCTCGATATATTCTCTTTGCTTGCTGTTTCGGCACAGTGAGAAGTACTTCCTCTGCAGTGTCCATTTCAGCATCTAACTCAGTTCTTTCACTTTGACGTTCGACAACGCTTTCCATCTTACTAACCTCGCTTTGCAACACGTTTTACGTATCGCGTATCGCGTATAATGTATAGTCGATATCGCTATATATATTTTGTCTCTCTATTTAATGCACTATCTTAAGGCTGAAAACTCTGGAGGGAGAGCAGTCTGGAAAAACCGATGGGGACCATCACAAAATACTACCCATTCATCAATGAGGAAAGCAAGTCTATCCTGAGCTCTCTCATGAATGATTCGAGAAGCTATTACGATAATGTGCAACGTCTTGCTAAATTGGTTCTTGAAACAGAGGTTTCAGATGATTTGGTGTATATTGCAGCGGCGCAATGCTGGTATGCACCAGAGGGAACTCTCAGAAATGCTATTCTAGAAAAATACAACTCACTCGCATCTATCAAGCCATGGGGTTATATTTGGGGGACACAAGAGAGATGGAATGTCGAAATTTGTCAGGCTTTACTGCAATCTATAAATTCAGCACTGAAACCTCCTACAGAAAATTGGAAAATCGTAGAGCTTCTTCTCGCGCATGCATTCAATTTATCAAATCGCCCCGAAGCAGTGAATTTGCTCTCAACTGCAAAGGCAATCCTGAATCAAGAACCAGATTTATTGTGCTTCGAGCCAATTGTATATCTCATTGAAGGTGATATGTTTTCCTTGGAAGGAAAAGCCATTGATGCAATGACTAGTTACCGCAAAGCCTACGAACTTGCAATAGCAAAAAATGATTCTGTGTATGAATTCTTTTCTATCGTTTCCTTAGGAAATTGCAGTAGGAATAGGACTCCCCAAGAGAGCATTGATCTATTTGAACAAGCCTATCAGATTGCTCAAGATCTTGGAACTCCGGTTTTCACAGGAGAAGCTTTGCACTATGTTGGGTTGACCTATGAAATCTTGGGGGAGTATGATCTTGCTATTTCAAGCCAATTAGAATGCCTAAATGAATATCCCTCTACTCGTAATGAGATGATTTTTGGAGTACTCTCCAGACTTTATGCAATCATAGGCAATGGTCAAGCATCCCTTGAGTGGGCGAATCGTTCTCTGGAAGACAAGGAGTATCATATGGGCTATCTCAGGAAAGCTCGTGCGCTAATAATCCTAGACCGCCTTGATGAGGCTGAGATGTTCTTGAATACTGCTAGTAAAAAAGTACTGCAAGTCGGGGATGATGCTCATCTGGCAAGATACCATTTCGTTTCGGGATTGCTTGATCTGGCTATTGGTGAATTTACTAATGCAATGAGTACTCTTGAACAGGCATATGAGATAGTCTATCCTCGGGAAACACTGACCTATCTTAACGAAATCCTGATAGCTCTAGCAAAAGCGGAATTGGCTTTACTCATACGATCTCGGAATAGGAATGAAGTTATATCAGGAAAGTGGATTTCAATCCTTGAGAACCATGCGCGCTCATACAACATGCCCGGTATAGCCATGCAAGCGGCGTTGATGAGGTCCGAGGTCTTCAAGAGCCAAGACCAACTCCAGGATGCGTATGAAACGCTTCGACGAGCTCTCGAATCATCTGATTCACCCGGAGTCAAGACCTTGAGGAAGAGAATTACTGCCCGACTTCAGGAGATTGAGCATCAATTACACGATGGGGAGATGGCTTCATGAAACCGATGGGGACCATCACAAAGTATTATCCATTCATCGATGAAGGGAGCAAGTCTATCCTGGACTCTCTCATGGACGAGGCAAATAGCTATTATGACTTTGTGAAACTATTGGTTGCTTTCGTTCTCGAGAATGATGTCCCTGTCAATCTGTCCTATCTTGCAGCTGTTCAGGCTTGGTGGGCTAGATCGACGGAGGACATGAAGATGATTCAGGAGAAATACAAAGGTGTGCTTATCATAAAACCCTGGGGATATGCTCACACTTCAACTTTGAGTGATCAAGTACGGTACCATGATGCTGTCGTTGAAGCAATAGAAAAAGCGATGGACAACTCTCTAGATGATTGGATAGAAACTGAGCTTCACCTGCTTCATACGTTTTTTCATTCTCCCTTTCATGAAGACATTCCAAGCTATTTCGAGCCACTTGAAAAAGCGAAAGCTTTGGTACAAGCTAATCCTGTTCTAAAATGTTTTGACTCTCTGGTTTGTAGTTTCGAAGGTTGGGGAAAAGACCGTGAAGGTGATTTGAAGGGTGCAATTACTGATTATCAAAGAGGTCTGCAACTTGCAGAAATGTATGATGATTCATTGTGCAAATACATGAATCTCGGCTGTTTGGCAAGTAGCTTGAGGATATTCAATATTCAGGAGTCTCTGGCACGGTATGAAGAACTCTATGATTTGGCTCAGGACCTAGAAGTACCCTTTTTTATAGCGGAAGTCCTGAACGATTCAGCCCTTTCATTTGAAACAGCTGGTGAATACGATTTAGCAATTTCAAGCCATCTTGAGGGTATCAAGATAATGGGTGGTGGCGACACGCCATATCTTATACTCTCTAGGATATATTCCATGTTAGGCGAAGGCCAGCTGGCTCTTGAATGGGCTAACCGGAGTTTTGAGTATGTCGGACATCTTGAGTTTCCAGTATTATATCTCAGGAAAGCTTGGGCATTAGCACTATCGAACAGACTGGAGGAAGCCGAACACAATCTAAATACTGCCCATTCACTGATAATGAAGACTGGTAGAGAAGTATGGTTGGGTGACTATTACAACATTTTAGGTGTGATTGAGCTAAGAAGAGGAAATGTTCTAACCGCATTGGATTTCCTTGAACAAGCTCAGGAGATTTCAGAAAGTAGTCCTCGAGGTATCAATCAGAACCGAGTTCTTCTTGATTTGGCACGAGTAGAAATCGCCCTTGCCAGTCAATCGATGGATAGTATCAAGGGTATAGCACCTGGCAAATGGCTGTCCAGACTCGAGAAGTATGCAATTGATCGTGACTTGCCTGGTATCAGAATGTATGCTGCTCTGCTCAAGGCTGAATTCTATCAGAAACACGGACAAATCAAAGATGCACAAGCGATACTTCAAGATGCTCTGAGTATTACCGACTCAGCGGGTGTTAAGACGCTCAGAAAGAAGATCAATGATAGAATCCGGGAGCTGAACCAACTTCTGAGAGAGGAAGCGATCTCTTCTGAAAAGAGAAGGGAATGAGCATCTAGAGGGATTCATCCTGCGCTAACAACTAAAATCAAATGTACCGATGTCAGAACCCACCTGTGAGATTATGACCGCTCCTACTATTGATTTTACGATTGACGAAATCACTCTTCGCACAATAGTGGCAACCTATGAAGACTACTTCAGCGTGACAGCTGGCGCTATTGCACTAGATGATTTCATCATCGTAATTGATACTCTCATATACCCACGACAGGCAAAGAAGTTCAGAGAACATGCCGAAGCCAAGTTTGGGTTGCCTGTGAAGTATCTCTTCATCACACACTTTCATGGCGACCATCACTATGGCTCTGCTATCTTCAAGGATGTGGAGATCTTTAGCTCGGATGCCACGATTGAGAGAATGAAGAGGAAGATGAAAGAGGGTTGGAAACAGGAGGACTTTGACAGATGGAAGGAAGAAGACCCAGAGTTCGCTGAGTATATCGATGAGATAGAGATCATCCTGCCATCTGCTGGATTTGAGATAGAGCGAACCATCTCCAACAATGACTTGCAGGTTGAGTTCTATCACTCGGGTGGTCACTGCGCTGGCGAGTCGTATGCTTACTTTCCAAACGAAAAGGTCCTATTCGCGGGTGATGACCTGGCGACTAGGCAGTGGCCTTACATCTCTGAGCCCTGTGGTGATCCTGAAGGGTGGCTGCGTGCTTTTGAGCACATGTTGAGTCTGGATGTCAATTTGGTCGTGCCTGGTCATGGAGCGATCGTGGAACCTGAACACATCAAAGAGCAGTTAGACCACCTGCGGGAATTGAAACATGCTGTCTTACGAGCAATCTCTGAGGGTAAGGGCTCAGACGACATCGAGATACCGGAGTTCTATGAACCTGCAGCTGACTGGCAGATACCCAGAGCAAGAGAGTTTCTCTATAATTATTATTCAAAGGTAAGATAGTCGCTGGCTTTCTTCTGAGGTCACCATATTAGGTCTGTATACTCTTATTTCATCTATGACTGAACACGTTTGTAGACAACAATTTGCCACATACCCTCTTCCTGATAGAACCGTTGCTCGAAGCCCTCTGTACGAAGGATTTCCTCAACCACCTCAGGCGGATGCACAAAAAAACGAAAAGGACTTCGATGAAGACGATAGGTAAAATTCTCCCATACGCCGCCTATTCTAACAGACCAACGATCCAAAGGATATACTAAGCAGTAAACTTTTCTAGCCAGCGCTGAGGACTTCTCCACAAGTCCCTTTACATCGTGGTAGCAACAAATCACTCTGTCCAATGTTACAATGTCACACTCGGAGAGGCCTTCAGCTAAGTCAACGAAGTCACCATGTAGATGACTTATACGGTCTGCATGTCCCTGACGTTCTGCTTCCTCCTTTATTGCTTCGATATATGCCTTCGAGGCTTCCACATTGATGCAACTACTCACTCCCGCTTTCAGCAGCTCATGCTGAAGAACACCTATTCCCCCTCCAATATCCAGCAGTGTCATCTCGGATATACCTTCTGCCATCAAAGCATCAATCAACAACCGGGTTGTCTTCACCGAACCCTCGTTCCGATACTGCAGAAGTTCTTCAGTGGCCTTTTTCTGATCGAAGTGCTCTTCGATACCTATGCATTGTCTGCAGCTCATGACCAATCATCTTCTAATACATTGATTCCGGTCTGGGAAGAACCTATTGGTCTATGGAACCAAGACACTAGTATAAAACTCAATGCTCAGCTGAGCCGCTTGACAAAGGGGATTGTCTTAAAGTCCCACTTTGTCTTCAAACGTTCGCCTGTATCTCTGAATCCCATCTTTAACCAGAAGTCATATGACTTCCACGGCACGCCTTGTGCATTCTCAGTGGTGTCAGTTTCAATACGTGTCAGCCCGCTCTCAATTGCCAGCCTCTCAACATGCTCTACAAAAGATCTTCCTACACCTTTTCCCTGTTCAGACTTCCTAATGTTGACTTGGTCAATATACATGAACTCTTGCTCTCTCTTAAACACAAGAAATCCAACTATCTGTCCTCCCCTTTCTGACACAATGACCTCGTAATCATCCTTCAGCCTGTTTCCCGATGTCCATATTTCACGCAACTTCTTGATATCTCGAAACGTCCCCCACTCCGGTGCAGTAAATCCAACCATCTCTTCTTCAGTGGTGGAGGCTCGACAGGCGTCAACAATAGAAGGCATATCGTTTCTCTGTGCCTCACGAATTGTAATCGTGTCCATATGAATTAGGAAGCGATTGATTCACTTATGCTTTGCAGTCAAAACAAGAGAATCATACATCATATGTTTTCATGAACTCTGTTATCAAGCCTACGTGACAGCAAAAAGAATAGACTAATGACCCAATCTGAACATAATCAGTCTGTGTGAGGATGATGAAGCGCATCTATGCGGTTGCGGTCGCAGTCTGTCTAATAGGCGTTGTCACAGTTGGTGTTATCTATTTTCTACTACCTACGCCCGTGGATTTGAGTGACCTCTCCTGGGGTGTTGCAGTTGGACACACCTATCAGTATGACATCTTGGCTTCAGGCTATTCATCCTTGGGTAGTATCAGCTCTGAACAGGTGCTACCTCTGAATGGCACCTCGATAATTGCCACTGTGAACAACCTCCCCTCCCTCGATGCAGTATATAACGCGGCCTCCTTTTCCAGTGAGATCATCCATGTCAACAAGGTGAGTTGCTCATTCGCAAATGGGACAGAACCAGACGAATGGGCGAACGCGACGCTCTCTGATATGGTCTCAGGATGCATTCTCCCCGTTGTTGACTGGTCAACCTTGGATACGCTCTTTCCAGATGACAGTCCCGGTTTCACCCCCAATGGGGATTTCATCGTCACAATCTTCTATGATGACATGTTTACTATTGAGTATGGCTGGTGGGGACCTGTTGATAATGGTGGAGGCTGGTCAGGTAGTGTTTCTCTGAGCACAGGTGTACCCGTAAGTATCGTCTGGACCTATAGGCACGGAGTGGATACCTTGCTCTTAATCCAACTCACTATAGTTGGTAGTGTAGTTGCGGATTGAACTCTGATACTGACTTAGTTACTGTATGTTTTCGTCTCGCTTTGCAGTTTCAGGGATTGTGAAGATAAGCACAGTCGCAATCACCATCACCACTACTAGGTAGACAATAGAGAAGAAGTATGATATTACTATTCTCAGACGGTTTATGGATGGGCTGCAACATCCAATTCATAGTTGGATCTTGAGTAATGCAGGTTAATACTACCCACTTAGTGACCTACAGGCTCTATAATTGTTGACTGCCACAACCTCGTCCATGTCATGAAGTTCATCCATTGGAAACACTTTTACACTAACAATAAGAATTGATTCTTTTGTCCCTTGCGAGTGGATAGGAGAGTGAACAGGATTAAGAAATCCGTTTTTGATGATAGAGATATCTTGATTGAAATCTGGAAAGAACGTAGGGCTGCTGGTGATGCCTATATAGAACTGATGTGGAAAGGTGCACAATTCTTCTTCCTAATCATTTCTGCTCTTATTTCTGTGAGCTTTGTGGCAATAGGGTCAATTTGGCAAATAACAGATATTTTGGCTCAATTGGGATTTCTATTTGCGCTAATGTTTTTAGGAGTCATGGTAATTGCATTCTGTTGGTTAGGAAAAGAAGTTGCAAAACGGAAGCAAGATCGGTTTCGAATGATGGTTGCTCATGTTTCAAAAGTGGAAGCATTATTGGGATTGAGTCAAGATATTGGAATTAGACTGAAGAGAGCTGATGTCTTTCCTGGTGATACGTTTCTATTCCAAGAATTCGTCGAGTCTTATAGAGGACTGAATAAAAAACCAAGGTATAATACGGAACGTGAATGGGTTGAAAATAACCAATCAAATGCATCCAATACTTACACGAACCTTAGAACTGTGTACCTCTTCTTGGCTGTCGCTGCGTTTGCCCTTCTTATATTTGAGATAGCAATGGCTCTTCATCTTCTCTCGTTGATTTAGCATCAGCAACATATGTGTCGTGGTTGGAAAATCATTATTCCAACAGAATACTCGCCACTTCGGTCTGACTAGGTTAGATTAGCTAAGTCATTTTGTCTCAATGCCTTTGAAACAATTCAACAATGCTCGAATATTGTAATTTCTTCTTGCTTTTCAACTGATAATGGGAGAGTTAATTATTCTTGTGAATAGCGTGATCCTCTTGTGTCATGTATACTTTGATGGAATGTTCCTCTGCTACTGCTTGACCTCCTGCTGTTGGCCAGTTTCAGGAATTGTCAGTATCAATACAGTCGCAATCCCCATCACTACTACGAGGTAGATAATCGAGTAGAAGTACGATGTTCCCACTCTCAGGGCTTCAAGTAGAATGGTGCCAAGGAACCCGCCGAGATTGCCCCACCAGAAAGCAAGACCCGTGCTCGCCCCTGACAACTCCGGTCCCACACTCTTGAACTCCTCGAGCATGGAGAGAGCGATGGGCATGACCGCTATCAGGAAGAAGCCGAGAATTGCTGCTGACATGTAGCTCACCTCAGTGATATTGGTTGTGCCTAGAATAAAGGTCGCGATGATGCCAACAACCAATGAGACCATGAGAAACGGCTTTCGTTTTCCGACCTTGTCTGAGATTAATGGTACTAAGACCGCCCCGAAGATGCCGGATACCAAGAGTAGAACCATCACGATTACAGGAGCTCCCAGACCTGCGACGACCGGAATTCCCAAACTCAGGAGAAGCTCCTCGATGATGGCCGTGAGACCGATGAAGATGCCGAAACCTGCGAAGAAGCCGAAGGAGATGAACCAGACATTCCTGTCCTTGAGCATGCCTCTGATGCTGGGTGTGACCTCTGCAAGCACATCGATGTCGGGAGGCTTCGGTGGTTTGTCACGAGCCACAGCAAAAAAGACCACGGTCAGGATGACAGCAAGAATGGTGTCAAGGTAGAGGATTGATTGGACATTGGCCTGTGCCAGTGAGATTGTGTAGCCGGGGTCTCCGAAGAGGGGTGCGCTCCATAAGACCATGCTCAGGGCAGTTCCCAGGAGCATACCAAGAAGCATGAACAGGGTGCTGACGCCCGTTGCCAGGCCTCGCTCGCCCTTCGGGAACCAGCTTACGCTCAGGTACACGATGCAGTTCTGGATCATGACGGAGCCGATGGAGAGGCCGAACTGGCAGATGAACACCATGAGGAAGTCGTTGAGCAGGAATATTCTGAGGGTGCCGAACAGGATCTGGAGGATTGCTCCGAACCCGGCGACCATCACAAGACCCTTGCGGTCAGCGAGCCATCCCACGGGGATGGACAGGATGATGAATGCCAGGGGCTGTGAGGCTGTCAGGAGCACGACACTTGGATCTCCTGCTGCGAGTCCGAAGACCGGTGTGACCTCATTCCGAATCAGGGAGAACGTGAGCCACATCATCTGGCCGACCATGAAGATCAAGCCGAAGACCAGGAGCACTGCCCAACGGTAACCATAGACCTTTGTTTCCTCTGCCACGCGAACACCTTCCTAGAAATAATAGTCGAAATGACCTAAAGAATAAGTGTGAAACCGCCTAAAAGGAGTTACGAATTCCATGGACAACAGAAGTAGCACTTTTTCGAAAGGAATTCATACAAGAATGCTGTAACTAAATCCGACATCCACCAAACGTATCCC
>JAEOUM010000165.1 GCA_016839275.1 Candidatus Thorarchaeota archaeon | reverse complement strand
AGTCTTCAAATCCCTCTCCAAGGTGTGTATCTTTTCATCAAGGTTCTTTATCTCAGCGATTCTCCCTTGGATAGAGTCAAGTTCCTTAAGACGACCTTTAGCCTCGTTCTCAGCTGCAGCCTTCTCAGCGAGTGCATCCTTAACCTTCAGTTCCAGCTCCTTAATCTTCGCAGCTGCAACATCATTTTGTTGCCTCTTTTCCTCGAGTGCATTCTCTAGGAGTTCAACCTTGGACTTCATCGCTTCCATTTCAGTTTCTGTCTTTTCAACTCGCGGCTTTGTGAGGGCAGCTTCAGCCTTGTATACACCAACTTGGGTCTGGTATTCGCCAATCTGCATCTTGAGGTCATCTATCTCATTCTTCGCATCGTCAAGATCCTTGGTACGGGCATCGATCATAGCATCTTTGATGATCAAATCATCTCTGAAAGAGCTCACCTGCTTTTCTAGGTCGTCAATCCGACGTTCATACTCCTCACTTGCAGCACTTGCATGTCGAGACTCAACTATCTTACTTTGGAGGTTCCGAACCTCCATCTCCATTTTTGTTAATTCTGCCTGTTTCTCAGCAAGCTCCAACCGTTGAGCTGCTGTTTCTTCCTCGAGACTCTGCATGAAAGAACGCACAATATCCTGTTGTTCAACGATAGTGCCACGGAGATCAACCTCAGATTCTCTAACCCTCAATGCGAATTCTTTGAAACGTTCTTGAGTCTGTTCCACAATCTTGTCTACTAGATCTTTCTCCAAAGCCGCGAATTCGCTATCAACGATATCAACAAATGTGGTTTCAATAAATTGCTTGAAGAACTTCATTCTAAGCCTTTCAACCATCTCTTCCGAGATTCTAGATTTGAGTTCAACAACTTTTCCTCTAAATGTGAGTAACTGGGCAGCAAATACTCCTACAACACCACGTTGAAGTTGGGAAATATCCGAGCGCAATCTTTCTAGCTTCATAAGCAGCGCATCAAATCCTGCGACTGCGTCCTTTCCTTCTCCTCGTTCTACTGGGGCAGTAGTTTCAAGGTTTTCAACAAAATCAAGAGCGAGCGCTGCGGCTGAGATAAGGTCTTCACCATCCTCTACGGGCATTATTGTATCGCCAGATTCGTCAACTCCCTCTGCTAGTCTCTCTAGCTCAGCATCCGAGAGAGCAGCCCCTTTGAGGGCTTCCTGCATTGCATCTTTTTCTTTATCAGTGAGCTTCTTTTCGGAAGGCATTACAGAATCCCCGTATCCGTGATATGTCTGTACAGTGCAGGCACACTATAAAGCTTTGCCGATAAATGTAGCGCGGTGGTATTTGAAAGAGTATGATGAAAGGATGCCTTTCTTCACAGAATTGGCTCTTTTTCTTCTATGCTACAGTAAAGAATAACGCAGTATAGTGTCCCAGACGACTCATAGTCTTTGGATCTGATATTTTATCAAGAAGAGTAATTTCCTCTTTTGAGATATCAATATCCAATCCTTCAAGGAATGCAAAACCCACCTCTTCTAATATTGCTACGTTATCAACCGGATAGAGAGAACACGGCATTGTGACAACCAAGAGTCCATCCTTTCGAATTAAATTGAGAATCTTTTGAACGCCCACTTGGGCATCACTGTAGCTCCTGTAGTAATCATGCATATACCCAATTACGTCATTGTTGAGTATTCCAATATCAAAACAGTTGGAAGGAAATCTATTTTCACCAATCAGAAAGTCATCAAGCCAAATTGCAGTTTCTAGATGCTCCTCAATGTATTCAATCATTCCTGGTCTCATAAGTGCCTCTTTATCCATAGATTCTAGTTTGGCCTGTACGACTCTAGCTCTCTCAAGGAGATTAGATTCCTCAAGATTACCCAATAAGCTATCCAACCGAAGACTATGCAAATCGATACTATAGACGAAGGTCTCTCTAGCTGTATATTCATTCCTGAGAAGTTCAGGTAGAACTCTTATGAAGAATGATGGAACTCTATCATGTTCTCCTGATGCAAAATCAGCAATGAGGAACTCATCATTCCCCTGACTCAAAGACGTCTTCATGAAATTAACGAATGCTGGACTCTGCATTATCCATGAGATAGGGTACACTGAGTGCATGTCTTTGATTGTCATCAAGATTCGATATGGATGAGTTGATTATATTTTTGATGTTATCATAGAGTACGTCAAAGTAATCCCTTTTCGCAGAAGGGCTTATCAGGCATATTGAAAAGACTTGTGTTATGAAGCATCACTCCACTCTTCTATCTGGTAAAAGGATTGGTGTGATTGGCTTTAATGCAAGACCCATTGCATCTTCACTCAAGTATAGTAATGCTCATGCCTTCGTATCAGATTATTGGGGTGATGCTGACCTCCGCGAGACCTCAAGTGACTGCATAGCTATCCTCTCTCCTACTCCCGGTATTCGGCAACGCCAACCACTCGATGTACCAGTACACCTAGCATTAGTTGACAACTTCCTACATCTCACTAAGACCATCGAGATTGATTTTGTGCTAATTGGTAGTGGTTTTGATGACGATGCGGATGCTCTGAAACCACTTGAGGAAATGGGATACCTCATGGGTAATTCAATATCAAAAATGAAGGAAGCTAGAGAGCATTCTAGAATTGACAGGATTACTAAAGCACTAGATTTGCATAGGCCCAAAGAATGTGTGACCTCAATTGATGATGTGGAGAAGCATCTTGAGAAAATCGGTTATCCATGTATTCTCAGACCCCTCAAATCTGGTGGCGGAAGCGGCATTAGACTTATTCGAAATCTTAAAAATCTTCAAACATTTATTGAAAGACGAGCAACAGACGATCAAAAATTTCGAATTCAAGAATATGTCCCCGGTTTCGATATCAGTGCAAGTATTCTTTCATCAGAATCAGACGCGCGATGTCTCTCGGTTCAAGGACAATTAATTGGTATGCCTACAGCTGGTAGGAATTGTGGTTTCAGTTACTGTGGCAATTACTACCCTTCTTTCATTCAGAAAAGGGTAGCTAGGCAGATAGCTAGGGCTTCGGAAACCATCTGCAGAAAGCTCGATCTGCTTGGTTCAAATGGATTAGATTTCGTTGTAGATATATCAAATAAGATTTGGCTCATGGAGGTAAATCCACGAATTCAAGGAACACTAGAGATGTTGGAACATGCTGGTAGCGGTTCAATCACAGAGATGCATGTACGAGCTGTTCATGGTGAACTAGTAAAGATACTCCCAACTCTGAAACCCGTGGTGAAGATGATTGTCTATTCAAGAAGAGATGGTGCCGTACCAGATCTTTCAATATTCCCGAATGTTATGGACCGCACTCCCAAGGGTGTTCTTGTTCATCGAGGAGATCCCATATGCACTGTGATTGAAACTGGAATTTCATTAAAGGAATCATATAAAGTAGCATCGAAGATTGCTAATAATATCCAAATGAATGTCACAGCGATGCAAGAAAAAGAAATTAACACAAGCCTCTGAATATGTAGGAGTCCACCCTTTGATTATCCCTAAACCTCTGACTGCAATATTTGCGCGATGGTATATATTGAGCAAAGCTTAATCAGTGCCAAGGAGTATGTTGTTGATACCTGAGGTGAGGTTATTGCGTAACTGCGATAAGTGTGGGAAAGCCAATCAGCCCACACGGAAATTCTGTATACGATGCGGAGCATCACTAATTAAACCCACAAAGCCGCAGGCACCTACAGCCCCGGCTAAATCACAAACTCCGGAACCAGTCGGGACCCCTGTTAGCTCCAAAGAGCCTGCTCAAGCACAACAAAAGGCATCTGTTTCTACTGAGGACAAATGGGTTAAACCAAGTGAGGTAAGTAAAGATCGTGTTCGAGTAGCAGGAGGAGCAAAGCAAAAATCAGAGCTTGAAAAAGCACGAGAGGCTTTTGCAAAAGCAGAAACAGCTGGGATTGACGAAGCGGATGGATCTGGTATAGTGGAGAGTAGAATGCTTAGAGCGAGTGAAGTGCGGGAACTTCTAGAAGGGCCAGGAGCCATGATGGGAACCGAGGAGATCCCTCCACCACGAATGATGGATGGTAGTGAGCCTTTGCCTCCCGAAGCCGAAGGTATGGTAACACCTTCTATGCCAACTTCATCTCAAATCGAAGAATCAATACTTGGATCCAAATCCGGATTTGTTGACAAACCAACGAAGGCTCCAACACAAGCTCCACCAATCGAAACTCAACATGAAGAAAGTCGAGTTTCACCACAGGTTTCTACTGGTTTCTCATCATCACGTT
>JAEOUM010000164.1 GCA_016839275.1 Candidatus Thorarchaeota archaeon | reverse complement strand
GATAGATATGTAATTGGAATTGGTCTCCAAGCAATGAGGAATGCTGCAGATCTGGACCCAAATAATGTAGAGATTCTTGACTACTTCGCAAGAGCGCTAAATCGAGCTCGAGAACTCAATGAAGCTGTAGAGGTTTATGAGAGGGCATTAGGAATTGATCCCTCAAGAGCATCACTATGGGCGGGGTATGCTGTTGTACAAGGGCATATCGGAAATCTCAGAAAGTCTAGTGAGTACTTCAAGAAAGCTGTTGAGATGGATCCTGGTAATGCATGGGGAGTATTTGGACATTCAACCCATATGGGACTCAGTGGGCAAAGAAATGCCATTATACCTCTTCTCAACAGAGCTGTGGAGGCAAATCCAGCATCTGGACAACTCTGGATGTACTTATCAGACATGCTTCGGATGTTTGGTGATACAGAAGGAAGCAGAGTAGCTCTAGCAGAAGCAATTGCAAGAATGAAGGATTCACATCCTGATGAACATCGTAGGGGACTGAGCATGATGGTAAGGTCTGAGCGTTCAAGCGAAGCGATTAGAATTGCTAGAGAGATTATCAAGGAGGATCCAGATAACCTAGGAGTTTATGGCCCGATGATTTCTTGGTGTGCAGATAATGATCCCATCGAGGGTAAAAAACTTCTGGAGTATGCCTTGAAACTTGATCCCAATAACTCCTCAATCAAACCAGACGGTGCAAAGCTCCTCATGAAGACAGGTGATATTCGTGGAGCATTCAATATGATTGAATCGATAAGACAAGACATGCCCAATTCTCCAGTAGCGGACGCACTCCTAGCAACACTCACACATGAATACATGCCAGCGAAAGAGCAACTTGATGATATTCCATTAGCATTAGAATTCCTGCTCAAGAAGATTGATTCCTCACAAAGTCTCATAGAAAAATTCGAACTTGACAAACATAAAGACAGCATTCAGATGGACTTGGCTAGGAAAGAAGCACGACGTTTGATTGATGGCTTAAGAGGGCTCTATAGTACGACAGTCTGGCATGTCTATGTCAAGCTTTGGGAAAAGGAAGGTTGGTCTTTTGTACGTAATCGCATGAAGGAGGCTCTCGAACGCGCAGCTGACGAAGAAAAATTCCTGTTGAAGGTTGGCATTCTGGACTCTCTTGGCATGGTGGAATTTGCTGGCTTCGACGGCGATTTCGTCAATATTTTGACTTCTGTGCGAGGCAGCGCAGAGCAAAAAGAGGTTTCAGACCAACTCTATACTAAGCTAGTCGAATCAGTCCGAAAGCAAATAGATGATGGAGGTCCTTCAATATTCCTAGACATTGAGAGACTAGCGTATACAGAGGGTGCTTCTCTCATTCCCATTATTCTTGATGCACGTAATAGAGAACTAGAGCATGCCAATCTAATTATCCAAGATAAACGAGTCGACCTCACAGAGCTATGGAAGACCAGCTACGGATTTGATATCCTGACAGCACTCGACATGAGACAGGAAACGGACATGTTCGGTCTTGAGAGAATCAGAAGCAGTATGGAGGCAATAGGTCTCCCAGTTCATACAGATGCCAAAACAACCAGAACAAGACTTTCAATATCAGACGAGCTTTGGGCTTTTATCAAGAATCATATGAACAGATCGCCGGATGAGAGCGAATAGGAACTCAACAAAAATAGCATTTGAGCAGTTTCGGAAACCCGGAGATTCAGACCTCCGGGCACCGACGAGAGAAAGAGTGGGCTAGTTTTCAAATTTTTACTTCCAGGATGACCCACTCAAGATTGAGAACAACCTGAGGGATATTGCTCCTGAACGAATATAAGAAAAGAGTTCCACGCCATATTCAAATTAACATTTCATAAAAAGATGCAAGATACAATCTTTAGGTGATTTGGCTGGACGAGTATCTTATAGCTATTGTAGGCTTAATTGTAATATCTGCAATCTTACCAATCTTGAGGAGTTTTCTAACTGCAAGGTACCAAAGAATTGAAACTGAATGTCTATTGATCGCCAACGAAAATGACTGGATATCCATCGAAGAGATTGCTTCAATTTCCGGGACTTCCACAAAGAGGGCTAGAATGCATGTTTCAAAAGGGATTGGAAAAGGGATTATTCTTGGGCACATTGAAAATGATATGTTTGTTCGCAGTAGGTACAGGGACCCAAACGAAGTCTCATTGGGTTGGTCTGATGATGAGAAACTCTGACTCTTCAAAGACTGGAATAGTTCTTGGTTTTTGCCTCTGTTACAATCCTTAAAACACATGCCGCGTTACTCTATTGATTCTAAAGTATTCTTAATCTTGAAGTGATATTGATGATTCGAAAAATTAAGACAGTTATGCGGAGCAGAGCAACATCAGATGGAGCTGGCGTTAGGCTAAAGCGAGTATTCAGTCACGGTGAAGTAGAATTAACAGACCCATTTCTCCTTCTAGATTTCTTTGGCTCCGACAATCCAGACGACTACATTGCAGGGTTCCCATGGCACCCTCATAGGGGAATAGAAACGATTACCTACATGCTGAAGGGAGAAGTCAAGCATGAGGATAGTATGGGAAATAGCGGGACCATCGAGTCCGGGGACTGTCAATGGATGACTGCGGGAAGTGGCATCGTTCATCAGGAGATGCCTGGTCAGGTGGAGGGAGCGATGATGGGATTCCAGCTCTGGGCTAATCTTCCTAGTGAAGAAAAGATGATGCATCCTCGATACAGAGACATCAAAGAGTCAGATATTCCAGAGGTCATAACGAAAAGTGGAGCGCGAGTCAAGATCATATGTGGAGAACTAGAAGGGACAGTCGGTCCAGTTCGTGAGATTGTCACAGAGCCAGAGTATCTGGACGTCACAGTGCCCCCAAATACTGAGTTCAGACATCATGTAAAGGAAGGTCATACTGTCTTTGCTTACATCTTTGAAGGACAGGGCTTTTTCGGGGAGGATACTGATAGTGTCATACAATCAGACCATCTTGTGATCTTTGAAGATGGAGATGAAGTAGTAGTCACATCAGCAGACTGCCACCTACGGTTCTTGTTGATATCTGGAAAACCAATTGGAGAGCCCATAGCTTGGTATGGTCCAATTGTCATGAACACCCAGGAAGAGATTGAACTGGCTTTTCGAGAGTATCGCGATGGGACATTCATAAAACACAAATGACATTTCACACTGAATGGCTCATCTGAGTAGGGTAGACGAATCTTGCTCTGATACTGCGACTTAAAAGAGAGCTCAGAAAATGGAATTCTGCTATGAAATGGAGCAGGGTGATTTTCGTCATTCTCATTGCAGTGGCTCTATTGAATATCGCTATGCTACCGGATAGAATCCTTGCTTATGCAGATGAGGCAAGTACTAGTCCTTTAGACATCGAATTCTCGACCCTTTTTGGAGGATTAGGTGAAGATGGCACTGGAAGAGTCGCAATAGACTCACAAGGCAATATTGTCCTAGCCTCCAAAAGCCCTTCCACAGATTTTCCCATTGTGAACGCATATCAACCCTTGAACAATGGTACTGACGATGGAGTTATTATAAAATTCAGTCCAGATGGACAAGAGCTGCTATTCTCCACCTTTTTTGGCGGAAGTGCGAGGGAGTATATCTATACAGTCGCAGTAGACAGCAATGATGACATTATTATTGCTGGTACAACTGATAGTACTGATCTACCTCTAAAGAACGCCATCAAGACCAATAGAAGCGCAAGTATGAGAGAAGTCTTTCTTGCCAAATTCAGTTCTGATGGACAAGAGCTCAATTTCTCAACCTATATTTGTGGAACAAGTACTTGGGTTGTTGATTTGGGAATAGATTCCTCGGACAATATTATTCTCGCGGGAAGCACAAATATTGAGGAACTGACAGAAACAGAAAACACATACCAGCCAAACAAGAAGGATTCCACAGATGTCTTCGTTACTAAGATAAGTCCTGACGGGCAATCCGTTTTCTTCTCAACATATCTAGGGGGAGATGGATTTGAGAATGTAAGGGGTATGACTTTAGATTCCGATGGCAATATCATAGTTTCAGGATATACTGACTCCGATGATTTTCCGCAAGTAAACAACTTATGCAACAAAAGCACAAGCACCTTTGATAATTACATTAGCAAGTTGAACGCTAATGGTCAAGAATTGCTTTTCAGCAGCTATTATGGTGGAAACAGAGAATGGGGTCTGACTGAGCTATCAATAGACAAAAGCGACAACATACTCTTCGTGGGTGAAACTAATTCCGTATCATTTCCCCTAATTAATGCATACCAATCTGAATATGCAGGAGGTGAAACTGATGGCTTCGTTGCTAGAATAAACGGATTGGATTACTCAATCGAATTCTCAACTTATTTTGGAGGGAGTAGCTATGATGGAGTTCTTGGAATTGTGGAGGACAACAATGGAGATCTGGTCATAACCGGAAGCACACAATCAAGCAACATTCACCAGCTCAACCCGTATCAGTCCTATCAGGGGCTTCATGAGGCATTCATCTGCAAGATGACAGCAACTGGTCAGGTAACTGTATTTTCATCTTATTTCGGAGGATCCGGTTCAGACTATAGTTATGGCTCAGCCCTTGACAGCAGCACAAACAGCATCATCATTTTTGGTCATACAAGCTCTGCTCATAATTTTCCATTGGTAGCACCCTATCAGGATGAATACAAGGGCGGAGACTTTGATATGTTCATATGTAAGTTTACGATTGCAGCTACAACAGGAGTAGACCTTGGCGTCATCTTAATTGCAGCGACGAGCTTGGTTATCGTAGTTGTCGTGATAGTCGTATTTAGAGGGAAACTAAGTTCAATATCCCTCAAAAGGTGAAAGACGCCGTCAGAACTTTCTCGACAATACTTATCTTCTGTCCGGAGAAAATGCTATTGGAGTTCGCATCAAAAGGACCGATGAGCGCATGAGAGTCAAGTTATTTGTTGAGCCATCCGGGAAAGCAAGAGAAGAAGTGATTCTTGAATCCTGTGTTCCTCTCGTTATGGACCAGGTACACATGTGGACAGAATCTTGGATATCTATCAAAGAATACAAGAGATGGAGCAAGGAGTCAAAGTCCAGTGGAATGTTGGGAGACTTTCGAACAGGGAGGATTGTAGAAGCGACCCGTCTTACACCTGAGGGCAACTCAACTCTGAAGTTGGACTTGCTCGCCTGTCGGTCATACACACTAGACATTACGGGAGCCAAGAAGAAACTCCCGATGGTGCTCTTCACCAAACTCAAGAAGGCCATCGACTATGATTATTTTGCCAAGAGAATGAACCCCAACGCGGAACAGGAGATTGAACTGAAAGAGGTGCTAAAGCTAGATGTCTGGGCACCTGTCTCCACTTGGAATCCGCAGGCTGTTGATCGAGCACATGTCGTTGATGTGGCAGAAGTTCTTCCATTCGCGGTTCAATATGCAAAGGCATTATTCAACCTAGATCCTGAAGCTGCAGGATTATCTCAATTCATTGAAACTGAAGTACTCAAAGGATAGCATTCGCAATTGCTGACAAGGCGAGGTCAACAACGAAG
>JAEOUM010000163.1 GCA_016839275.1 Candidatus Thorarchaeota archaeon | reverse complement strand
CGGAGACAACCTGTAGCAAAGGACTTGCGAGAGCTTGCGACATATCTTCAAGTCGCCCATCATCTCTATCGAATAGGACGATATGCATACAAGATAGCTCATATCGTACGGCTGTGCGAGGGCATGGAGCACTTCAAAGAACTCATCTCGCTCCCATACCTTGCGGACCTTGCTAAACAGACAATTGACATAGCTATGAAAGGTGTACTAGACAAGGATCTATCTAAAATTGATGAGCTTGAAAAACTTGAAGCAATCAGCGATAAAGAAACCTCCGATATGTTCGAAGAGATAACGGAATATTTACGAGAGAGAAACGATATCACAACTATGGCTATGTATTATGTCATAATTGGTCGTTATTGCGAACGTGCAGCAGACCATGCTTTCTCAATTGCTGAGCGAGCTGTCTACATGGTTAAAGGGAAACGAGTTAAACTTGGTCTTGCATATAAGGGTCAGACAGGTAGAGCTCCGCATTGAATTAGCGCATGATAGGAACACCTTAATCTCATGAACACAATCATCCAATGGTTGGTGACGTTTGTATGAATTCAACATTAGAAGAAGTGATGGTAGAACTCAGAGGGCTCTTAGAGAATCTATACAAGACAGTCACGTCTGCGCTGAGTCAATCGATGAAAGCCTTCGAGGATCTTGATAGTGAACTTGCTGATTCTGTTGCGGTGTTATCTGAGGAATTTGAACGAACACATCACAGGATTGAGGATGTGATCTTTAATGCCATCACAACGTATCAACCCCGGGATAAAGAGCTCCGAAGACTCATTGCCTATCTGAGCACATCCAATGGTCTTCACTCAGTGGGTCGTTTTGCCATTAAGATCGGTGATATTGTTAATCTTAGCGAGGGTTTGGACCATTTCAAGGAGCTTGTCACATTACCCTACCTATCAGAGCTTGCTAATGCTGCATTGAGCATCGGCTTTCGAGCGGTACTCGATGAGAATTTGAGTGAGATTGATGAACTAGAGAAATTAGAGGCTCAGAGTGACTACGAGTCCGCGGATATGTTCCAAGAGATTGCAGAATACCTCAGCCATATACGAGACATTAGCAATATCGCTATGCTATATGTCATTGTTGGCAGATACTTTGAACGTGCCGCAGATCAAGCGATAAGCATTGCTGAGGCGGCGGTCTATCTTGTGACTGGTGAGAGAAGAAAACTTGGTTTAACATACAAAGGAATTCAAGATATCACTGATGTGTTATTGGACATCTAGGTTAACTCTTACTCGCAATTATCTTTTTCCGAATTTCTTTGACGAGTTCCTCAAACGCGACATTGACGTTAGTATTCTGGAGCGCACTTGTTTGAATGTGTTTCAGCCCTCGAGCCTCGAGCATCCCTCGAATCTGTTCATCAGTTATGACTGATTCAAGGTCGATTTTATTCTCTACAGCAATTACTGCAACTTTGCCAGCGGATGAATACAGAGCATTTAGCCAGTCATCAATATGCTGGAGAGACTCTATATTCGTTCTGTCAAAGATGAAAAAGGCGCCACTCGCATTAGCGCAATACTGCTCTCGAAGTTGAGCAAAAGACTCCTCTCCACCTAGGTCCCAAATTACTTGTTTGTGAAAGGTTCCGTCCAACTCCAGAGTCTTTACATGAAGCACAGCTCCAATTGTCCGCGTCATTTCGGGCGAGAGGGTATCATAGACATAACGCTGGATTAATGATGTCTTCCCTACCTGAGTGTCTCCTAGGAATACAATCTTATGAACAAAATCTGGACTCCTAACAGACAATGCTGAATCACCTCTGTCTTCATGACATTAGAGCGTCTTAGAACTCTTATTACGTGCTTTCAGAAGAATCTTTCTAGTCATCTCTTGAAAGGCATCTTCGACATTTGTATCTTCTTTGGCGCTTGTCGGAATGATCTTGACTCCGTATTTCTCAACGATTTTGTCCTTCTGCTCTTGAGATACTGCCCTATTCAAATCGACCTTATTCTCAAGCATGACTAGCGGTATCTCACCAGTTACTGTATAAAGAGCGTTTAGCCATTCGTCAACTCGCGCAATGGTTTCAGGACGGGATGTATCAAAAACGAAAAATGCGCCGCTTGCGTTCTGGTAATAGGCTCGACGAAGCTGGGCGAAGTTGTCCTGACCAGCTATGTCCCATATGACTAGTTTGACCATTGTATCATCGACTTGGACCATCTTGAGATGAATATCGGTGCCAATGGTTGCAAGATAATCACCTTCGAAGGAGTTGTATACAAATCTACCAACGAGTGAGGTCTTTCCCACTGCACCCTCACCTAGAAAGACAATCTTGAAGAGATATGCAGCATTATCCGCCAGTGTCGATACACTCCACTTTGAGCGATATATTTTGAGAGAAGTGGGAATCATCTAATAACACTATCGCCCAGAATTAGTATAACGTTACATGCGACTTCAAGAAATAAAAAACTCGTACCAAAAGCCAAAAAAAGAAGAGTGCAAGCTCTTCGTATACAGGTGGAAGAAATGAAGATTGGAACCTTTGCTCGAACTACTGAGCAAGCTCTAAAGGGCTTGGAAAGTGACCCAGATTTTATTGATCTCAGGTTAGATCTTAACCACAAAATCGAGTTCTCTACAGTGAAGACTGCTATGAATAAAGCAGGGGTTCCATGCACTCTACATTTACCAAGCAATCCCGAATGGAAACCTGTTGATATCAGTCAAGACATTGTTCCCTATATTGACCTTGGCGAGATGATAGAAGCGGAGCTGGTGACATTTCATTCTCCATTATCAACACTCTTCTATGACGATGATGCGATTGACACGTTCCTTCAGGCATTTCCTCTTGCATATGAAACTGCAAAAGAAGCTGGAATCACCTTAGCTGTCGAAACCTTAGGTCATTACTTTACAGAACTTATGCTGCTCTTTGATGATTTTCCCGATTTACGAATGGTTCTTGACGTCGGTCACGGACAAATCCTCTCAATTCAAAATAGAGCCCTAGGTCATATTGAGGCCTTTCCAAACTACATAGACATGGTCAATGTCCATGATAACAATGCATGTGAAAGGTTCAAAGAAGCATTTGAAAGCAAGTCACTAGCTGATATCTCCCAAGAGGATCTGCGTGAGTTAGCGCGCAAGTGTGATGAGCATCTTCCCATTGGAAAAGGAAAGATTGACTTCGACCCTATCTTTGCTTCACTCAAAGAGCATTCATATGATGGACGTTTCCTTATGATGTGTGCTGATCCTAGTGTCTTCGAAGATGAGCGTAAGAAGTTCCATGACCTATGGTTAGCTGCTTAGACTTTCTTTGCCAATGTTTCTATCAATTTCCGTATCTCTTGAAGCCCAATTTTGTCTCCTGCCTTAGTGTATAGAGCATTAGCAATCCTAACAACACGTAGTGCTTCATCACCCTTGCCCTGAACGATAAAGAATCTTGCTTGCTTCATTCGGGCGGCTGCCATCGCACTATAGACCTCACGTGGATATTCGAACATGTCAACATTGATTGTCTTTCCACAATCGGGGCATGTGATAACGAGGTCAATTGCATCATCAACTATTTTCTTGGTTGGCTCTTTTGGAGTTACTGATGTCTCTGGTGATGACCAAGCCATCTCTTCTGTTTCATCTCCACCCTCTGAGGCTTCTTCTTCTTGTTCATAACGTGATGATGAGAAACCAGT
>JAEOUM010000024.1 GCA_016839275.1 Candidatus Thorarchaeota archaeon | reverse complement strand
GCATTGGATGCATTTGATGGCTTTACCGGTATCCTCGTTGATGTGGATGGCATAGTAGGGACATGCCTTGACACACTCACCAGTCCCATTACATTTACCATTGTTTACAATCACTATTCCTTTTGATGTCCTACTCAAGGCTTTCTCTGGGCAAGCTTCGATGCAGGGTGCGTCCTCGCAGTTTCGACAGAATAATGGAAAATCCAGTGCTGGTTCGATTCTCATGACTCTGACACGTGCCCTTGTCGGACTTATCACCTTGAAGTAGTACATACTACACACATTCACGCAAATCATGCACCCTGAGCAGACTTCAGGATCACCAAAGACAAAATTCAGTTCTGTCATAACCTAGACTCCTCGTGGTCTGTTGCCACCACCCATCACTTGAAACTCGCTTCGTCCTGGTTTTGACAGTATCTTACCCTCACCATATACTTGGATTCCCCTGACAAATGTCATGACTGGTGCCCCACGCATGGTCATACCCTCATAGAGGGTCCAGCCACACTTTGAGAACATCATGTCTGCAGTGATCTTCTCCTCCCTGTTTGGATCGAATATGACAAAGTCAGCATCGGAACCAATTCGCAATACCCCTTTCTTAGGATAGAGACCGAAAATCCTAGCTGGGTTCCGTGATGCAACTCTTAGTAGCCTTGTAAACGAGAGTCTTCCCTTGTTGATTCCTTCAGAGAGTAAGACCCTGAGGATCATCTGAGTCCCATCAACTCCTGACCATGCCTCTCTGATATCCTCCTTTCCTGCATCTTTCTTCTCAATCGGGCAAGGAGCATGATCACTCACTGTCATGTCGATTATGCCTCGTAATAGGCCTGACCAGAGGGCAGCTCTATCTTCCTTGGTTCTTAGAGGCGGATTCATCTTGCTTCTAGGTCCTAGCCGATTCATATCATCCCTATAGAATACGAGATGATGAGGACAGACCTCTGTTGTTACCATAACGCCATGTAATTTTGCCCGTTCAATCTCAAACAAACCTTCGCGTGTCGTGATATGAGCAATATGCAAGTGCCCCCCTGTCTGCTCAGCAAGAGAAACATTCTGCCTGATAGCTATCTGTTCTGCTAAATTGGGGCGTGCTAAGGAATGACTAATTGGAGCATCCCATTCACCATCCATGTCTTTCTTGAATTCATCAAGCACCCCTTGGTCTTCAGAGTGGACGGTGAGATGTCCCCCATACTCTGACACTTCGCTCAAAGCCTTCGTAATAACCCCTGCTCCTACTTGGAACGGTTCGCACGTGAAAGCCTTGAAGGCTGCAATTCCCTTGTCGATGAGGATTGGGACAACTGAGATATTTTCAGAATTGATCATCCCTGCGTAGAAGGAGAAATCAACCAAGGAATGTGATATACCCTGCTGTATCTTCTCTTCCAATCCCGTGACCGAGTCAACCTGAGTTGTCAGAGGCATATCAATGAGAGTTGTGACTCCGCCTCCTGCCGCTGCTCGAGAGCCAGATTGAAAGCTCTCATGAGACAACATGTTTGGGTCGTGAATATGAGCGTGTCCATCGATAAGACCTGGCATCAGAATGTATCCCTTTGCGTCGATGGTTGTGTCCGCGTCAGGTAGATGCTCATCAGTAGCAATGATTGTGATGACTCCTCCAGAGACTCCGACACCTCCTCTCACAAGTCCAGACTCCAGAAGGAGTTGCGCGTTTCTTATGACGAGGTCTACACCTCCTCTATCCATCTGCTTTCTATGCTTTGATGTGATGGAGCTACTCACTTTATCCCCCTCCGACAGGTGGAAATAACGCTACAGCGTCATTATCCGAAAGTAATGTGTCATACCCGTTAAGCAACTCAATTCGTTTACCGTTCACCATGCAGGAGTAAAACTGCTTTAAATTGCCTGATTCGGAATCAATCACTGTGTTTGTGAATCTCTCACCATAAGTGGTCTTCAAGATATCAAGCAGGTCTCGAATTGTATTAGCTTCTAATTCTATACTCTTTACCCCTGTCACTTCTCTCACAGTGGCAAAGAATTTTACAGTGACTCGCGCCAAGACTGCACACTCAATCTTGTGAGATACCCAATATCGATTAAAACCGTTGCCTTATGCACTGCACCATAATTCTACGTAGAAGTTAAAGGCAGCATCCTGCCTAGACGTCACATCTCAACACTTGGATTGTGATGTATTTCATGGAGATTGTGGTTGTAGGCCATCTCAGTAGAGACCTAATCGTAATGCCTAACACTACAAAGGAGGCTCTAGGTGGAAGTACGGCATACGCAATGCTAGCTCCCTCAATAGGTGCATTTGGTGCTGGGATTGTGACTAAGGTTGGAACTGATTTCGAAGATAGCTATTACAATATTTTGCGAAACTCAGGTCTTGACCTTTCAGGATTTATCATTGAGGGACCAAAATCAACACGATTTGTGAACAAATACGATACATCAGGAGCTCGAATTCAGTATGTGGAAGCAGTCGCACCCTCAATTAGATCCGAAGATTTCACTGAGGAGCATCTCAATGCAAACATCATTCATTTCTCACCACTTACAAGTGATGAGATTGATATCGAGTGCATCCATCAAGCACGGTCAAGTTCTGCATTAACATCCCTTGATGTGCAAGGCTACATCAGGTCAGTTGGCAAAGATGGCATGGTCACTCCGAAGAAATGGTTAGAACGCGATAAGATATTGGGACAAGTGGATGTTGTCAAGTTTAATGAGCGTGAGCTGTTCACCACAGTTCCCGCAGAATCTGAACTGTCTGCAGCTAGCCAGATACTCAGTCTTGGACCGAGGATAGTCTTAGTGACCCATGACCAAAGAGGCTCTGTCGTCTATACAAGAAACTCACAGGTACATATCCCTCTAGTACTTGCTAGAGCACAAGTTGACACAACGGGGTGTGGTGATACATATACCATAGGTTTTCTCTTGGAGTATATGCGTTCAGGGGATGTACGCCGAGCAGGCCTCTTTGCAGCTACTTGTTCCTCATTCAATGTTGAGTCTGTGGGACCGTACGATATGCCTACAAGATTCGATGTAGAGTCTCGTATGAGGGCATACCTTCAGGCTTAGATGGAAGCCTTTTTCATGAAACTCATTATCCTCCATTTGAGGTAAGTAGGATGTACGAAGACCTTGATCCCCTCATGGAGAAGTATGGAATTGATACACTCCTGACAACAGGTAACTCCTTTGAGAACCCGAATATCTATTGGTTGACGGGATTTCGGTCAGGAGATGAGATAATCTATCTCAAGAATAAGGGTGATGAACCTCTGGTAGCCGCTTGGCTCTTAGCACTCGAACGTGTTCAAAAGGAGAGTTTCATCACCAAGACGCATGATGCCACCGACGTGATTCTCAAGTTACTCCACGAGAACAAGGTGATTGATGACAATATGGATCGGGTCTATACATCGCTCCTGAAGGAGCATTTCTCTGGAGGCACGATTGGCGTGCCTGACGATTTTCCTGCAAGCAAGCTATTGATGCTTCAGAAGATGGGCTATAGTGTGAAGGTCATTCAAGACCTTGTTCTTGAGGCTAGAGCTAGAAAGTCCCAGAAAGAAGTCAAGACAATCAAAAAGGCTGGAGATGCCACCACTAGAGCCATTGCTCGGGTCGTGGAGATGGTAAAGAACAGCAAGATTGGGCCCAACAAGAAACTCCTATTCAAGGGAGCGCCATTGACGGTGGGTATGATAAAACTAGCTCTAGAGCACTTTCTCCTTGATGAGGGTGCAGAGTCCGCTGAAGATGCTATCATTGCAGTGGGCACCAAGGCCTTTGACTGGCACTATCTTGGGGGCTCTGGCGATAGGCTCAAGGCAGGTGTCCCAATCATCATGGATGTCTTTCCCCGACTAAAACTGGAAAGATATATTGCAGACGTGACTCGCACAGTGGTTAAGGGGCCAGTCTCAAAGAGGATAGAAGAGATGTTCAATGCAGTATCTGCTGCAGCGAATGCATCAGTGGATGCTCTGACAGCAGGCGCGACCATGGACACGGTGAACCTTGTCTGTGCAAATACACTGAAACGGCATGGTTTTGACTCTAAACGGCTGAATCCTGATGCAAAGGATGGAATGACTCATGGACTTGGGCACGGGATTGGTCTTAATGTGCACGAGTTACCAAGCATGTATAGACGTGAGAACCTCTTCCTTGAGGGACATGTCATGGCAATTGAACCTGGTGTCTATCTCAAGTCGATTGGCGGTGTTCGTATCGAAAACGACTATGTCGTCACTAAGGGGAAAGCAAAACAGCTGACTACAGGTATCAACGACATCCTCTTTGTCTGAATGATGCAATGAGTAATCAATAACCTAATGCAAAATATGGACATACTGAGATACACATACCGCAGGCTTCACACTTGTTCGCATCTATCGCAAAGAGGTTCTCAGACTTCTTTACTGTTATTGCCCCATAGACACATGACTTCTCACAGAGACCACATCGAGTACACCTCTCAAGGTCTACAGTAGGTGGTGGATCAAGGGACACTCCCTGCCTAAGATGAGGGAGCGCCTTACCCTGAATATCACGAAGGGATGCGTAATCATGGATATCAAGCCACTCCTCGACCTGTCCTGCAATTCTTCCGTATACGGTGTGTCCCTCAAGGATTGCAGCTGTGCATACCTGTACTGCTGAGGCTCCAGCCATGAAGAACTCGATAACATCAGCACCTGTCATCACTCCTCCCACTCCGATGATTGGGAGCTTGACAGTCTTAGCAATATCCGCAACACACCTGATTGCTATGGGCTTTAGAGCAGAACCGCTCATCCATCCATAGCCATCACTGCTCCCGAGCATTGGTCTTCCTGACTCGATATCAATCCTGAGGCAAGGTCCGAATGTATTAATGGCTGCAATGGCATCAACATGGGGCTCTAGTGCTCTTGCGACTTCTGCAACATCTACCTTCGGGCTCAGCTTTGCTATGATTGGAATCTCGACAACCTCTCTCAGGGCTTTAGCTATCTCAACATGACCTCCGACGTAGTGGGTGCTGAACTCGATGGCTTTCACACCTGCTTTCTCTAGTTTGGGAGCTATCTGACTTACATCTTCGGGAGTATAACCTATACTGGCAATCAGTGGCAATCCGGAGCTCAGTGCAATCGGATACTCCCTCTCAAGCCATGTTTCGAGAGGAAGCTCACTCCAGAGTTCCGCGTTTAATATACCTGATCTAGAACCCACTCGTCCTTCCTTGAGAGCTGCCATATTCGGTCTCGGGACATCAGCTGGTCGAGTGCTCACCGTCTTAGCGACTAACCCGCCGACACCACCTGCAGCAGCATTGAGCAGAGTCATTCCATCTCTCGATGTGGGCCCTGCTGCAGTAAGAATCGGATTTCTGAATCTGAGTCCAAGCAATTGAATACTGATGTCGGCCATAGTTGAGGTCTACATGTTCTGCAACATAAACAATTCCCCCATATCGAATAGCAAGGAAAATGATACCACTATGTCACATCAAGGATCTCAACGGGTAGGATATCTTCAATATCTATACCTGCCTTTTGCAGTCTTATGATGGCTATCTCATATGCCTTCAGAACATCAGCTTTTGTGACATAACCCAACATACATTCAGGATTTTCTGGATTTGAAACTACAGCATGTCCCTCATCCCTGTCCATCATAGCATGCAAGACACTGTCCATAGTGCATGTGGGTGAGAGGTGAAGGAAGTCTGGATTCATGAGATCTCTGACTGTATGCGTTTTTCCCTCCTCCTTTGGTTTCCTGAAGAGATCCTCTGCAATCAGTATGCCAACAACCTTGTTATCCTCAATTACAGGAAACTTCGTATGGTGTGTGGCATCAATGATCTCAAACACTTCTGCTGTTGTCATGTCCGGATTGAGGACTGTTGGTTCTTTCGTCATTATTTCTGTTACCTTAATCTCTTTCAGTGCACCTATGTGAGTACCTCTGCTGACATGCAACCCTCGTCTGGCTAATTTCATCGTGTAGATACTTTCTTTTTCGAGGAATGCTGAGACAAGATAAGCGGCGGAAACAGCAATCATGAGTGGCAAAATCAGATGATAGTCCTCTGTCATCTCCATGATTATGACAATGCATGTAATCGGTGCTCTTCCAGCCCCTGCGAAGAGTGCAGCCATACCAACAAGAGCGAATGCCATTGGTTGTGGAACCGCAAATGGCAGTAATGCTGCAAATACAATTCCAATTGCCCCTCCAAAACCAGCACCCATGAATAGTGTGGGTGCAAACACACCACCTGACCCTCCCGAACCGAGTGTCAAACTTGTAACTCCGATCTTGAATAACCCAAATACCACGAGTATAACAATCGCAGCGCCTGTTCCTAAAAGTGCAACATTGCCTACCAAAACCGCATCAATGAAAGCATATCCAACGCCCATAATGGCTGGATAGTATGGTTCGCCGGACCCAAACGGACCAGCTGTTTTGAAGGCTCCTTGGTATCCGAACATGGTCTCAATGTATATTGTAAGAATCGCTATTAATCCGACTAACATTCCACCGATTGCCGGCTTGATGTACTTAGATGTGCGAATTTTATCGAAAATATCTTCCATGAAATAGAGCCCTTTCACCCATATTACACTCACAAGACCAAGACTTATTCCAAGGACAAGATATAGCAGCAGTACTATCGGATTACCCAAAGCAAACTCAGGAGCTTGGAATGAAATTGCAGGACCTACTATTAGGTTAGCGACTGCTGTTGCAACAACAGATGCCAAGATGATTGGTAGTATAGAAAAGCCTACTATTCCTCCTGCGAGGACTTCGATTCCAAAAAGCGCGCCACCAAGAGGCGCATTAAATGTAGCAGCTATCCCCGAGGAAAGTCCGCAAACCAGCATGGTCTTGGTTTCGGTCTTCTCGAGCCTGAAATACTTAGCAATCGCTGAGCCAACACCTGCGCCAATCTGTGCAATAGGTCCTTCTCGACCACATGACCCTCCTGACCCAATGCAGATTGCAGAGGCTAGGCTCTTGAGCAGGGGTACACGGACGCGCATTTGCCCATCCTTAACTACATACGATTCTATGACCTCTGGTACACCGTGACCTTTGGCTTCCGGAGCATACTTTACAACAATGAAAGCAACAGCTAGACCCCCTAGGGCAGGCGCCACAATCCATCCTGCTACACCCATCAGGCTAGGCAGAATCGTGAATACAAGGCTGATAACCAAAATAAGGAGTCTGAACAGCACTGCAGTAAGCCCAGATACAACGCCAATTAGTGCGCCAAGTGTGTATACCTTAATCTGTCGTGATATTGTATAGCGTTCAATCATGTCCGGGGTGCGCCTTCTTGCGTCTATGACTTGCCATTTCTTCTAACTGGTCGAGAAAGGGTAGTCCTCTTAAGTATAATTGTTGTCTGTCTGTTCTCTTGTCTATTTTATCATTTTGAGAGGTTTTAACTCGTCAACGACAAAGTCAAGATTCAGGTCCAATAACTTGGACTCGAGGGGGTATCCGGTTTCTCTATCACAGCCTCTATATTTGTAGTATTCATCAAGCATCTCATCAAGATCTGGAAGTCCCCCCTTTGCAGGACCTGTTGGCATGGGCTCTTTCAGTAGCCTTGGTGGAAGGGTTTCTTCCTTTCGTGTCACACCAAGCCGATGATTGAAGGCACGTCTGAGATGGCTTATTCGTTCTGCAGTCTGCCTTACATACCTCGGATCTGACCATTCCTCCATGCCTGTCAGTGATGGAATGACATTGACAAAGGTATCAAAATAGAATACCGGAGGCCACATTGTCGTATATTTACAGATTACTGCAGAGTCCACAAGAGCATAGAGGTCCTCCATGTCCCATACCACCTGACCTTTGTACTTCGGCGACATGATATCGAGGATGGCATCTGCTTTTTCTTCACCAAATCGTTCTATGACAATGTCTGGATATCCAAGTTCCTCTAGGCTCGATAGACTCCTGAGATGGTCAGCCCCGCGTACATTCGTTGCATAGGTCAACCCGATGCTCTGATGTGCTCGTGGATCCTGTCCTGAGGCTTCAAGCCCCTTCACATGGACTGCATACTTCCAAGCATCACCACCAATCTGCTCAGCTGCCTTCCTTACACCATTTGCGAGAATCTTCCCAATGCCTTCACGCTTTGCAATAAGCTCTACTAGTTCCACTTGGGCTTCTTTGTTGCCCCAGGATAGCTCAAGTCCACCTGTGTCTCTCTCTGTCAAAATGCCCTTCTCATAGAGTTCCATTGCGAAGCCAATAGTCTTACCACATGAGATGGTGTCCAGACCAAGCAGGTCACATCTCTTTCCCAAGTAGAAGATGGACTCAATGTCGTTGTTGAGACAATTCGAGCCAAAGGCCATGATTGTCTCATACTCAGGGCCACCGACAGGATCTGTTGGATAGTCACCACTCTTCACTTGAATGATATACTTACACCCAACTGCGCATCCGTGACATGCTTCCTGTGCAATCCTGTATTTCTCTGCAATAATCTCGGGACCAATATCGTCTGCCTGTTCATAAAAGCCAGTCCAGTGATTCTTTGTGGGTAATCTTCCAATCTCATTGATGACTGCCACTAGGTCCGTTGTACCATACTTTCTAAGTGATGCGAGGGAGTCTTTCCAGAGCGGGTCTCTAAGTTTAGCCATCTCCTGCTCGTTTGCCTCAAGGAACTTGTCCATATCATATGCCTCGAGACCTAGAGCCCCGGATGCGGCTAGTCCCTTCACGTTCTTCGAACCCATCACTGCACCGAGCCCAGCTCGTCCTGCTGCCCTGTAGAAGTCCACAGTGATCGAGCTGTAGAGGACGCCATTCTCCCCCGCAGGACCGATGACCGCCGTTTCAATGGTTGGGTCTTTGTGCTCCTCACGAATCATCTTAGTGGTGATATCGGTTTCCTGTCCCCAAATATGAGTAGCATCTCTGAGTTCGGCATGTCCGTCTCTCATAAAGAGATAGACTGGTTTCTTGGATCTTCCATTGAAAAGGACAAAATCGAAGCCTGCATACTTCATCTCTGGTCCAAAGAATCCTCCTACATGGGATTCTGCCCAGACACCAGTGAGGGGGCCTCTTGCAGCGAACATCATTCTTCCTGATGGCGAGAACATAACACCAGTGAGGGGGCCAGTACCTGCAATCAGCACATTCTCTGGTGATAGTGGATCTGTCTTAGCATTAGTTCTCTCCCATAATATCTTCGAGGAGATTCCTGTGCCTCCGAGGAAGAGTCTTGCCCAATCTTTCTCCATATCCTTCTTGTGGACAACACCCTTGGTCAGGTCGATATCTAAGTATTTTCCAGCGTAGCCTTTGTATGGAAATGTCATTCTTGTCCCTCCGCGACTTGAACGCCTAATATGTGAAAGGCGGGTACAACACCCTTCTTGCGTTGATGAATTCCCTCAGTCACTGAGAGTAGTTTGATCGCTCCATATTGACATGCCTTTACACATGCAGGGTCTCCCCGACATAAATCACATTTCACAGCCTTTCTGGTGACTGGGTCCATCCCAATCCCTCCGTAAATACAAGCTGTCACGCAATTCAAACAGCCAATGCATATGTCTTTCTCGACGAAGAGTATTCCTTGTTCGTTCTCCATGATAGCACCATTTGGGCATGCCTCCTGGCATAGCGGTTTCTCACATTGTAGACACACCATTGGGACAATGAGGTTTCTAGTTTCATCTTTCAGAATCTGAATCCTTGATCTCTTTGGATTGAAAGAATCCGAATGAGCTATGGAACAGGCCAGCTCGCAACTACGACATCCTGTGCAGAGTTCAATTTCAATGGCTAGTATTGCTTTCACAAGAAGGTCTCTCCAATTTCTCTTTGGCTTCTAGTCAGATGTATGGTCGACTCTTAAGTTGTTCCTCTTGGTAATATACATCATACAAAGGAATAAGTGATACATTCATCGCCTTTTCAATGCTCAGAATCATGCATGAGTCTAACGCGTGGACCAATCAATGACTATAGATGTGGGACTATGAAGACCTCGTATCATAGAAAGCCGTCCCCGGAAAGAGAAAAATTCCGAGAAGTCGCAGATGAGATGCTCATTCCAGTCTTAGAGTTCGATTTGAATTTCATCCTTCAATATGCAAATCCCGCTGCGATATCTCTGTTGAAACTTGACGATGCAAAATTGGCTGGAGGGGTGCATGTTGACTCTCTTGTGATTCCAGAACAGCACGCGCTTGTGCACGAGGGACTACACCAGCTTCTTGAAGGAGCGACACCTACATCCATCTCACTCCGTGTTGTAACTGCAAACGGTATCGCAGTGCCATCACAAGTATATGCAGATGCCATTGGGACTGATTCTGAAATTACGGGATATGTTGCATATGTTGTAGATTTAGCCCGCAGAGAGGTTGCTGAAGAAAAGATTCTCTCGCAAAAAGAGATTCTGGAGTTCATGGTGGATTACTACAGTTTCAGTGGTATTATAATTGTCAATGATAACTATAGATTCGAGTATGTCAATGACAAGATGTGTGACATTCTCGGTAGACTCAGGAATGAGGTCATTGGTCATGACTTCCGCGAGTTTCTTCATCCTGATGGCATTGAAATGGTCTCAGATCGGTATAGGCGGCGACAACAAGGCGAAGATGTCCCTTCAGTCTATGAGCTCGAAGTAGTACGGAAGGATGGAGAAGTACGCGACATTCGGATGAACGTTGGCTCTTTCAGAGGGCGTGATGGGAAGATCAGAACGGTGGCTCAACTCCTTGATATCACTGACGAGTTACAAAGTGCTCATGCTCTACAAGCCTCGGAATATCGCTATCGTTCACTGGTAGAGACCATGGACTCAGGTCTCAGCGTTGACAATGGCGATGGCAAAATGGTCTTGGTCAATGAGGCATTATGCCATATGCTCGGATATGATTCTCCTGACCAGCTGATTGGTCACCCAATAACAGAAATCCTGCACGGTTGGACACAAAATCATGTGCATGAAAAGGTGCAGGCTCGTAGGGAGGGCAAGATTGAGCATTATGAGGCACAGCTCCTCCATAGTAAGGGCGGTACTGTTCCTGTGATGGTGACTGCATCTCCTGTACTAAATCGTGAGGGTGAATACATGGGCAGTATGGCAGTGTTCACCGACATCTCCGAGCTCAAGAAAGCTGAGGCTGTGATACACTTTCTATTGGATCTACTGCTACATGATGTTGGCAATCAATTACAACTGATTCTTGCAGGAGGCGATTTCTGGGAGACTGATTCGCCTCCCGAACAGAGAAGTCGCTCACAGAGGTACATCATGGACGGCGCTCTCCGGTGCCTTGAGCTCATTCAGAAGGTGCGACGTGCTGAGGAATCAAAGTCAGAACCTCTCACTCCAGTGCATCTCTGCTCAGTTATAGCGGCTGAGGCTGAACTTCTCTTCAAACAGCGGGGAGTCCGAGCTGATGTCGAGGAACTGAAAGGTGATGTGGTGGTCTATGCTGATCAAGCACTGAGCCAGCTTGTATGGAATCTATTTGAGAACGCAGTGATTCATAATCCCAAGGAAGAATCTGAAAAATTGGTAAAAGTGTCTGGAAAGCAATCTGGGAAGATTTACACACTCACCATCACTGACAATGGTCCTGGCATACCCGATCGAAAGAAAGGCGATCTATTCGATCCGACGAGAAGGTACGGCGGTGTTGGACTTCATCTTGTCCGGCGACTTGCAGAGAAATATAGTAACACTCATCCTACTGTCAGGGACCGTGTAGAGGGGCGTCCCGAGGAAGGTCTCTGCATAGATGTCCAATTTCAGATTGCCAGAGAGAAGTCGTAGAACCACAATCATTATGACATCTTAAGACTAGAAAACACTCCGTATCGGAGGTGTATTATTGATGTCCTCAGGCTCGATACTCATTAAGAACGGATATGTTTTGACTCTCAATCAGAAACGTCAGATAATACATGATGGTGCCATTTACATCGAAGAAAATCAAATACTTGATGTGGGTAAGTCTGAGGATCTAAAGACCCATAGAGCCGACGCTGTCATTGATGCGAAGAATAAGATAGTGATGCCAGGTCTGGTGGATACCCATATTCATCTGTCTCAAGCCCTTATCCGTGGCTGTGCGGACGATGTATCCCTTGTAGACTGGCTCAAGAAGTATGTCTGGGTGCTACAAGGCAATTTTACCAAGGATGATGGAAAGGTATCTG
>JAEOUM010000162.1 GCA_016839275.1 Candidatus Thorarchaeota archaeon | reverse complement strand
GATTCACTCAACAGCAGTAGAGAATAATCTCAAACTCTCCAACGAGGCAATACTGAGTGAATACATTGTCACACTGTTGACCCAATCTGGTCTTGAACGTCCAAAGGCTCATGAGAAACTGAGAGTGCTGAGTTCTCAGGCTCGTGAGAGTGGAATAGGGCTTCTAGAAACAATCCAGAATGATTCAGAGATCTCGGAAGTATTTGACGCAAGCACTATCTATCTTGACGAATACTATAACAACATAAGAGAGGTCTCAAGACATATAGTCAGTAAAGCAGAGCAAGCATATCATAACACACTGGAGTGAACGCAAGTGAAGAAACTGCTAGTTACATTGACACCAGCTGAGAGCAAGCGACTCATCGCAAAGGGGCTCTTGGCAACGGAGCTTATTCAAGAAGTACTCAAGAATGGCTATCTCTGTATAACCATGGGAACTACATCTGCATACCTTGTCGAGGAGATACTAGGAGAGTATGATAAGACCCGACATATTGCGGGTATTGTAGTTCCAAAGGGGCTTGCGATTACAGATGGAACAAAACGATTCAAGGATGCAATCTTCTACAAAGGTGAGTATATTGAGAACACAAAGGTGGTAGACATCATGGACAAGCTTGGTCCTGCTGATGTGATCATCAAGAGTGCCAATGGACTAGATGAGAATCTCGTGCCCATCGTGCTACTAGCCAGCGACACGGGTGGTTCCTTAGGATCCTTCCTCGTTGCCGCCGCTGCAAGAAACATCACTATTGTCATGCCGGTGGGTCTAGAGAAGACCATACCAGTATCTTATGATGACTTTGTAGGAGAGTTTGGAAAGGACGACTGGGACTACGCCATTGGAACTCCGGTAGGGGCTATTGCAGTGCATGAAGGTATACCATTTACAGAGATGGAGGCACTCGAAGCACTCTTTGCGGTAGATGCAACACCTATCTCAGCTGGCGGAGTTAACGGTGCGGAGGGCTCAGTCACCTTTTTCATTGAAGGTGATGATGAGGATATTGCCCAAGCATATTCATTTCTAAAAGATCTCAAAGGTGAACCACCATTCCCAAAGGTGGAACATGTGAAATGAATGTATGAAGATGGAGCTAATGACTATGGCTTTTGAGGAAGAAGTTGTGATTAAGACAGATGGTCTAACGAAAATCTTTGAGAAGGGCAAGAAACGTCAAGTGATCGCCCTTAACAGGGTGGATCTAGAGATTAGAAGAGGAGAGGTCTTTGGGCTCCTTGGAACCAACGGAGCAGGGAAGACCACTCTGATCCGAGTGCTTGTGGGTCTACTGACTCCCACGGAAGGCAGTGCGTATGTCCTGGGGAAGGATGTGACAGAGGGCATTGACTACATCCGAGACCGCGTTTCTCTCCTGCCACAGGAAGCAGGCATCTATGATAGGCTTACTGCCCGTGAGAACCTCATCTACTATGGCGGATTCTATGGCATCCCGGAGGATGAGTTAAACAAGAGAGCTGACCATCTTCTTGAAATCGTTGGCTTGAAGGATAAGGAGCATTATCAGGTGAAGGGTTTCAGTGGAGGTATGAAACGGAAGGTACTCGTGGCTCGAGCTCTGGTCATCGAACCAGAGATCATCTTTCTCGACGAACCAACTACTGGCGTGGATACGCTTGGAGCTAGAGTTGTGCGTAACCTATTGAAGAAGCTGAGCTCCGAGCAGAGAAGGACCATCATTCTGACGACACATGACCTCAATGAGGTCTCTGAACTCTGTGACAGAGTTGGCATACTGAACGATGGAAAACTCATTGCAACGGGAAAACCAAGTCAACTCGAGGAGAAGTTCAGGGCGGCGAACCTTGAGGAGGTCTTCACAGGGCTTGTGACTGGTGAGGGAGTCTACGGAGGTAGTACGCCATGAAGCGGCCCAAGTTGGATGCAAAGACATTGTGGATGATTCGTAAGGAGGTGAGGGAAGTATTCCGCTCACGCTGGTTAATCCTTGGATTCATCATCAGCCCGATGTTTGCATGGATGTTCCAAGGAGCGTTTCTATCCTTCATCGTGGGACAGACCTCAGAAGAACCAGAGCGGGTGTATATCACAATCGAGGACAATGGCACGTTGGGACGACAGTTGTATGAGGAAATCTATGCCAATAGAAGTATACTCTTGATTGATCCACTAGTGAATATCACTCTAGAAGAGGGACAACAACTAGTAGCTGATAAGACTATCTCAGTCTGGATATTGATACCGGAGAACTTCACACAGGAGTTGAACACAACAGCACACAGTACCCTGCAGATAGTAGTCAATACTGCCAGCTTCCGTGCTACCGCTGCAGCTTCACGTATTGATGCATTTACTAAACTAGTCATCAATATAGTTGTACGAGAAGTTCAGGTTGACTGGTACACAATCTCACCCGAAGCAAATTATGGGCATCAGCTGGCTATCTTCCTTGTCATGCTGACCTCAGTCATAGCCCCAGCACCATATATCAGCAAGTCATTTGCTGGAGAGAGAGAGGCAAAGACGCTTGAGGCGCTTCTCGTCGTTCCGATGAGCCGGGTAAAGATTCTAGGCTCGAAGCTTGTAGCAGGTCTGGCACTCACAGCCATTTACTCAGTCTTCACAGCAGTGGGAATCCTGACCTATAACCTCTCCATCATCCTACGGGTAGGAAACCTGGCACCTGAGTTGCAACAAGCCAACATTAACCTCTATACTGTAAATGCTTACACAATCCCTCTCATTATGTTCTGTCAGTTCCTATTATTACTGTGCGCCATCGGGATTGGTGTTGTGATATCCTGTCTAGCAAAGGACAGAGCAACTGCGGAATCAGTGAACAGCATGGTCATGCTAGTGCCAACCTTCGTCATTGGTATACTTGGCTTTACTGGCAGCATCCTTCAGTACGGAGGTGTGCTTCAATGGATCATCCTAGCCATTCCTTTCAGTCATGCTGTATTATTCTTGAACGCAGTCCTTGCTGGTACTGGCACGCTCATGGGACTCTCTATCAACATTGGATACATGATAGGATTTACCGTAGTGTTCCTGTTCATCGGTGCGAAGCTCTTTGAGAGAGAGGCCATCATATCCTAGAGAAGAGGCCACTTGGGACTGATGTCGATGTCAGCCCTCTCTAAAAGATCGACAATGTGGGTTCTGGCATTGCTCATGACCGTCTCAACGTCCAGTGTCAGCAGTTGCTTATTACGCATCAAAATCCTCCCGTTCACTATGACTGTATCTACACTCTGACCACTCCCGCTATAGACGAGATTCGATACAGGGTTCACTGCTGGGGTGAGTCCAAGTTCGTGCATGTCTATGAGAATCACATCAGCAAGTCTTCCAGATTCTAGAGAACCAACTGCTCCATCAATTCCCATTGCGACTGTACCACCAAGTGTCGCCATCTCGATGACATCTTCGGCATTCACTACAAGAGGATTCTTCGCAACGGGTTTGTGAATCAGAGCGGCTAGGCGCATCTCGCGAACCATATCATAGGTGTTGTTACTAGGCCCTCCGTCGCATCCAAGGGATACAGGCACACCGATATCCAACATCTGCGGTATTTTTGCAAATCCAGAGGCTAACTTCGTATTGCTTGCTGGGCAGTGACTGATGTTGGTCTTGGTATCCGCAAGTATTTTCAGTTCAGAATCTTCAAAATGTATGCCATGGGCAAAGACCATCTCGGGACCAAGTAGGTCGTGCATCCGAGCAAACCCTGTGAGATTTGTATCAAAGTTCTCTTTGGCATACCGAACATCATCAACCACTTCTCCAAGATGCATTGTCATGTGAGTTCTCTTTTCTCTAGTTCTATGAGCAACCTCTTTGAATAACTCTGATGTCACACCACCAAGAGACCTTAGTCCATACCAGACCTGAATCCGACCATCAGCTTTCTCGTGCCACTTCCTATACATCTGTTCAGTTTCAGTAAGGCAGGCCTCGGCATTCTCCACCATTCCAGGATACATGATATCTGGGCTGTCAGCATAACCCGTGGAGTCCATTATGATCTTTGAGAGAGCTCCGCGCATTCCAGCCTGTTCTACTGCTTTGGCAATCCCATCGAAACCATAACGTGTGTGAATCATACAGTCAATAAATGAGGTCGTACCAGTCCGAATCATCTCTGCCATGCAGAGTTCTGCAGATACCTTTCCATCATCCTTGGTAAAATTGCCTTGTAGCACCCAGACATACTTCTTGAGCCAGTCTACAAGGGATACATCGTCCGCACAGCCACGGATAAGGGCTTGAGACAGATGAATATGGGT
>JAEOUM010000161.1 GCA_016839275.1 Candidatus Thorarchaeota archaeon | reverse complement strand
ATACCTGTCATGCTCTATAGTACAAATTTCGGTACATATCTTCCGTTATGTACCTGTATATCATTGGCATATTGCACAGATGACTACCTGAAATCGATTCTCAATCACTAATTGACCTTCCGATAGGTGTAATTCTAGTGATTTTCGATATTTTGTAATACTGTGTTATTTAAAGTATAAAACTTCGAAAAATCGTCCATACAAGATGCTAAAAGAGTAAATTGCGCAATCAGCCACTGGAGAGTATTCGTAAATGAGCACTCTTAGGGAACTTGAACTAGTACATACATCACCACGTCTGCTAGAGATTTTACGCAGACAAGGTTTGTCTAGTTTGACAAAGTTCCAAGCAGATAGGAACAATAGCAAGCAGTGCCCAGCCAAGAGTAGCGGGGTCGGGATTGAGGAGATTGAGTGCAGACTCAAATCCAAAGAGAAAGCTCAGCACATTTCCAAGAGTTATCATAAGAGGGAGGGAAAAGGCGGCAATGATGAGCCAAGGAGATTGAACGCGACCGATCTTTGCAGTCTTGACAATCCCATCCAAGTCAACCTTCCGAGCTGATATTTTTTGAAGGATCACTAGGGTGAGAATCGGGGAGATACCACCTAGTGATGAAGGAATAATGATGTACTCCATGGGCCAGAGACCCAACGCCATCTGTGCCCACCAGAACCAACCAATACACAGAGTGATCACAGCAAAGAGGGCGAGCTGGTGTTTTACTATGAATTCTTTCACTCTCTTTTCCTCCATGGAAATTGAGCGAGCGGTTGCCATGTATTTCCGTCTAATAAGCATATACGACCAATTTCGAGAGCCTGTTTTCGGGAAACAAATTAATATCCCACGTAGTCTGAACAACGCTGCGGTGATTCAGCCAGAAAATGACCGAGTCAATCAAACAGGGCAAAAGCTCACCGACACTATTCTTTGTGTTAACATTTACCACTTCTTGGATTGTTTGGCTTCCAGGTGTTCTTGTCACTTTTGGAATCCTCAATATTGTGTTGGATGATATTATCTATGTCATCCTTAATGTGATTGGAGGCGCATGCCCTACAATTGTAGGGCTATCTCTCTTCTACCGAGAAGGTGGTACGACCAAAATCAAGGAAGTCCTAAGGCGTGGCATAAGTCCGTGGCGAGTTGGGAGGATCTGGTGGATTCCCATCATTTTTCTCATTCCGATTCTCAACGCAACTGCACTTCTATTAGGTATCCTATCTGGGAGCCCTGTTCCTGAATTCCTAATGCTCCAACAATGGTACTTAATTCCAATACTTTTCATAGGAGGGTTCATTCCCTTCTCGAATGCCTTCCGTGAGGAGTTTGGCTGGCGTGGGTATGCAATTGATGGTCTGCAGACAAGATGGAATGCACTGACAACTTCCATCATCATTGGTGTGGCATGGGGACTATGGCATCTTCCATTACGCTATTTCCCTGGCGCAATGGATGTCTATGCCAATAACCCAATCTGGGTGTTCATGCTCAATACAATAACACTATCGATAATGATGACCTGGTTATACAACAATAATCGGGGATCAATCTTCACAGCTGTTGTATTCCATGTGATGCTAAATATAACACCAAGTGTCTTCCCTTTTGGACAGACTAATCTTGGTATCTACTACAACATGGTTCTTAATATTGTAGTCGCAGTATTGATTGTCCTCTTCTACGGATATCAGACTATGAGAAGGGAATCAGATCAGACTGGATAAAAAATGGAGAAAATACCAGTGAATGTAGAACACATCCGTCATCTCTTTGAGTACCATTTCACCCTCAACAGGAAGTTCTGGCACTTCTGTACTGAGAATCTCAAATGGAAGCAAATGATTGAGGAGACCGATATCTCAGTCGGTTCAATCAGAAACCTCTTCGTTCACATCATGAGTGTGGATGAGAGATGGTTCAGCGGGTTCAGGAAGATACCGCTTCCGGACCATGCCAATCCGGAGAGTTTTGGAAAACCAGAGGAACTCCGATTGAGATGGGACTTAGTAGAGGCAGACATGAGAGCGTTTCTCGATGGAATCACTGATAGCGATCTCGAGAAACCGTTTCAAGACAACATGAAGTTCTGGCATGTCCTGTCACATGTTGTGAACCATGGTACTGCCCACAGAGCTCAAATTGGTACCATACTCAGACACTTTGGACTCAAACCACCACCTCAAGATTATATCTTCTTCGTCATGGGAAGAATATAGGTGGACTTGCCAACATTGAAATCATAAGCGTATATGTTAGCACGCCAATGACAAATATACGTCTAGGAGATGTTGTCCACAGGAAAGAAAGTGTCATTGAATCAAATGGGCACCAAGGGTAAGACTGCATATGAAAAATAAAAGGTCACCATTTGATTGCTTCTGGTGACCTAATCAATTATTTACCGTTCAGGGCTCATTTACGCGTGGTTTCTATGTTTCCTTGATTGGATTGTAGATAGCAGTACTTCAGAACTCATGTTTTCTTGTGCTTTTGGTCATAGGCTTCCCAGGCATCTGCAGCTGAGGCGGCTTTTCTAGTGCGGAGCTCAGAAAGCACATGTTTCCTGATCTCTGTGCTCTTCATTGTGCTCTCGGTTCTCTTAGAGAGCGAACTAGCAATATCGCGAGCGGTCTCGTAGGGGGCACCAGACTTTACAGCACTGACGACTATCTTCTCAGGCATGAAGACCTCAGTCGAACCATCTCTCTTCATTACTTTCATACTGGCCATTACCTTATCTTTGTGAGGGCTCTTTCGAGTCCCTGTACTATATGTATAATTTTCAAATAAGGAATTGCTTTTTTTAGATAATGAATAATACTCTCAGGCAAAATAGAATTGAGGAACAGATACACACAGGAGACAGGTATGCCCCATCAATAGGGTGCTTAGAATGCAATTGCGCTCATCACGAAATTCTAAAGACAGGAAAAGCCGCAGAATGCCTAGAAAATTCTAGGTGAGGTTTGTTGGTCAAAATGCCTCTTCGAGTGGGAATAAGCAAGCTAACACAGTGTGGTGATATAATTCTTGAGAGGCTGAACTTAGCCCCTGATGCAGTTGAGAATGGTGGACTCAAGAAGATTCTTGAAGATAGTGGATGTATTGTTGTCGAGTTAAAAACCACTGAGCTAACTAAAGAAGAAGCGAATCAGTATGGCGCTTGGAATATGCTGGGGCTCGCTTCTCGTCATTTAGCAGATATTGTAGCGGATCAAGTACGAAGAGGTATGTTCACGATTGGTCTCCTTCCTGCCTGCGATGGCCTGATGGGAATGCTTGGAGGATATCAGAGATCAGGACCAAATTCGAAACCGCTTCGAGTCGGCCTGATATGGCTTGATGCACACGGTGACATCAATACACCTGAAACGACTCCGAGTGGACTGCTTGCTGGAATGCCTGTAGCAATCGCTGCAGGTCTGTGTTTAGAGAGGCTAAGAGTGAAGTGCGGATTGGAGGTCGCAATTCCGACCAAGTACATCAAGATGATTGGAGTCAGGGATGTGGATCCTCTTGAGCAAGAGATTATCAATATGAGCGACATTGAGTGCATCACATCCGACGACATTCAAGAACTCAGTCCCGCCATCAATCAACAGATAGAGCGCCTTGCAAGAATTACAGATATAATCTATGTCCATGTTGACATAGATGTACTCAATCCTAAGGAGATAGCAGGACTTGGACTGCCGGTAGATGGAGGACCCACAGTCGCACAACTTAGCGCAGCTTTTGAGATAATGTTTCAAAATCCAAAGGTAGGAGGACTAGGCATTGCGAGCTATCCGGTTGGGAGAGATCCTGATAGAATAACCCTGAACGCAATCTATGAGTTGGTCAAGCATGCAGTCAGAGGAGTGAATGCGAGGAGTAGTTAGATCTCGCTAAGAATACAAGAACATCTGACTTTCTCTCACAGTTACTGTGATTTCCTATCATTAGCATCTGACATGTGTTGTTGACATATTCTCCAGTTTCCGCCCTGTTTCTCGAGAACGCCTGTCCATCTGACATCTTTAGCTCCCCACGGTTTTCCATCGAATTCGCCCTCATCATCCGCAATTGCTGAGAACCAAGCAGTATCTCCCTTCCTTGAAACCACAATTCTTAGATCCCTAATCTCATAGCCTTTAGACACATTCCGCGGGTCCATCCATCCATCAAGAAACTTCTCAAACTGGCTCCAGCCTCTAACAGTACTCTTAGAATCTGGGTAGAACGTGAAGAAATCATCATCCTTTGCAAAGATGCTCTCAAAGAGTGCTCGGTCCTTGGCAAGAGCCCAGCCAAAGGCGTCATGGAGTATTCTACGAATCTCGGACTCATCTCT
>JAEOUM010000010.1 GCA_016839275.1 Candidatus Thorarchaeota archaeon | reverse complement strand
TCAGTGAAGCTCAAAAAGTAAAAGCGCCAGTCATTTCAACCAGTGACAAAGCCGTTATGGGACTGGCAGACAAGTCTGATGACTCCATTGACTCGATTGTGGAAGAACTTGTATCAGGGAAGATACCTGGTGCATATATCCATGACCACCATAAGGTTGGAGCGGTGGCAACCAAAGTAGCCCTTGCTGTCATGCCGAAGAGAAGGAAGATGAAATTTTTCCCGACAAAGAAACAAATCCAGAAGATGGCTCAAGATTGCAAGAAATGTAGCGAGTGCATTCGGTCATGTCCAAATAACCAGCCAATCATGGAAGCTGTTTTAGCGGCGCAGACAGGGAACTTCGAACCGTTACGTGATGTCTATCATAACTGCATTGGATGTGCACGGTGCGAATCTGCATGTCCCAATGGCTATGATTTGCACAGTTGGATGGTTGTTGCAGCAGAAAAAGATTGCAAAGATGAAATCTACAAGCTTCGAACAGGCAGAGGGGCAATCCAGGACATCGAAATCCGAAGGGTTGGACAACCCATCGTCTTTGGTGAGATACCTGGAGTGATTGCTCATGTTGGCTGCGCCAACTATCCAGGAGGAGGAGAAGACGTTTACGAAATGGCTGAGGAATTCGCAAAGCGAAGATACATCATATTGACATCTGGATGTGCAGCAATGTCCGCAGGATCTGTAAGAGATGAGAATGGACAATCAATCTACGAGCGACGTGGTGGTGAATTTGATGCGGGTTGCGTAGTCAATGTTGGTTCATGCGTTTCTAACCCCCATATCGCTGGTGCTGCAATAAAGATTGCTGCAATCTTTGCGAAAAGAAACCTACGTGGTAATTATGCTGAGATTGCAGACTATATCCACAATCGTGTTGGTGCAGTCGGTATCTCATGGGGTGCGATGTCACAAAAGGCCGCATCAATAGCATCAGGATTCTGGAGACTTGGAGTTCCTGTGATTGTGGGACCACATGGTTCAAAATATCGCAGGATGCTACTTGGTAAAGCAGAAGATGAACAGGCGTGGACTGTCTATGATGCTCGTACTGGAGAACGCGTAGTAACTGCGCCTGGTCCTGAACACCTATTCTATGCCGCTGAAACTGTTGCTGAAGCCAATGTGATGACAGCAAAGCTCTGTATCAGACCCAATGATACAAGCAAAGGGCGATCCATCAAACTGAGTCACTACATTGACATCCACGAGAATTCGTATGGCTTTTTCCCAGATGATGTTTGGAAGTATATCAGACGCGAAACTGACATTCCAATAACGCTGAAGGACAAGATTCTGGCTCAGATGAAGGAGAACAAATGGAAGGAGAAGCCAATTCCAGATCCAACGCTTCTCAAGGAGCTAGTCATGGGAGGCGGCAAATAGTGGTGATGAAAGCAATACCTTGGCAGACAGGAGAGATCTGCGGTCCTGAAAGTGCCAAGTCACTCAGCAAAGCAGACCAACTCAAAAGAACTTTCACAAAATCAAAGAAACCCCTGTTGATTGTGGGATCAGAAGCAGTTAGCATGACACATGGGAAAGGGGACATGATCGACTATGCAATAGCCCTTTCGCAAGCTGGCAAGATACCTGTTGTTGCAACTGGAGGTGCAATCAAGGCTTTTATTGAGAAGGGTTTTGAGGGCTGTAAATCAATGGGCGCAATGGAATTAGCAAACTACCTTCAGGATGAATCGTGGCTAGGCCCCCATGGAAAGGGGCCTCACGATTTGATTCTGATTTATGGCATCCCATACTATATGCAATGGACGCTGCTATCTGCAGTCATGAACTTTGGAACTCATCTGACAAAGATTTCCCTAGGGCACTATTATCAGCCACATGCAGACTGGGCATTTCCAAACATGAAGGAGAAACAGTGGCATGAGATTCTGGATGAAATTCTAGAGCTCGTACGGTGATGGCGCACATCATTATAGAGAATGTGATTGAATTTGCTTGAGTCGATGCATGATACAGTTGAAGGATGATATTAGGGTTGCAGAGGTTATGGAGTTCAGTGTTATCTTGTGCTCGTTTGTGAGTGAATAATAAAAAATAGAAAGCGTGTTCAACAAGAGCGATTAAGTAGAAATTCACGTCTCAACAGTCCAAAGTACAAAGTACCAGAATAGGTTCCGTCAGGGTTTTTCTTGTTCTCTCGGATATGACCCTCCCTCACAAAACCGCATCTTTCGGCAACGCGTATGCTTCGTAGATTGGTATCATCAGTTTCAATACGAATCCGGTGAACATGAAGGCTCTCAAAAAGCATCTTAACTGCTGTACTCACAGCTTCTGTCACGTATCCTTCACCCTCATGTTCAACGTCTGAAAAATAACCAATTCCAAACTCAGGCACATCTCGATTTACAAGACCAATGTAGATTTGAGCAACAAACTGCTCGGACTCTTTGAGGAATACTCCCATGAAGTGATGAATACCCTTCTGCCACTCGTTTACAAGTTCAGATATCATCTTCTTGGCTTCTTCTTCAGTTCTGATTGCCATTACAGGATTTTCTGGTTCGTATCTCTCTAGGTGTGCACGGTTTCTCTGACTCATTTTGTAGTACCAGTTCTCGTCACCTAGACAATATGAACGGATAACAAGGCGATCTGAAAACAAGATAGGTGAGAGTGCGGAACCCATATCATTGACCTATTGTCTTACTTATGCTCATCAAAATAAATAGTATCACTGCTCAAGCAAAAACAAGTTGTGTTAGTTCTAGAAGATGATGCAAAAGAGAAAGGGTGCCCAACAATGCACGGTTCCGGAAAAGATCCTGTTTACCGGACCCCGTTAGTTTCTACCTCTTACCAACTTTGAGAACGGGTATGTAACAGTTCCGTCTTCTTTAGTTATATCACAGTATTAGAGGGGCATCTTATCTTCCAGTATTGTTGCACGTGCGAAGATTCGTGTAAAGTTATCG
>JAEOUM010000160.1 GCA_016839275.1 Candidatus Thorarchaeota archaeon | reverse complement strand
TCCTGGTTGTACGATCCTGTAATTAGCTTCATCCCCAACAATTGGTTTGATTACTGGAACGACGTCCTCAGATTCTATTGTGACATAAGTTTCTGTTACCACCATATCAGACCATTGAACTTGTAACTCAATGATGTTAGTCCCATTTTGGAATACCGGAACGAACAGGTCGTTACTTCCCTGGTAGTAGATTTGCGTTAACAATTCTGAATTCACATAGGCAGAAATAATCATGGGGCTCTCTGTCCCGTTCCACTCAAAAGCCACATAGACGAGTCCACCATCAACAGTCGACCCATCTGTAGGTTCGATAATTGAAAATTGACGAAGTCCACCGACATTACATAGCCTTGTATCAACGTTATTTTTCACGATGATCTCACCGGGTTCAGGAACAGCGTAGGCTGTAAAGTTGTAAATATCCATAGAGTCAGGTGTCCACCAATAGGTAAGCGTGTAGCTCTCAAGTGAGTCTAATGATGCAATCATTGCAGAGTCCACAACAACGCCGTTCAAATACAAACGGAAGTCAATTGTGAACTCGGACTCAGTTCCCCAATTGGTCACAGTTGCTGTTATTTCGTAGCTGGATCCGATAGCTGCTTCTGGTGGAGCATCCACCTCTACCTGCAAGTCGTGGTCTAATGGAGTTGCGCTTCCTATGAATGAGATATCATCAACATACCATCCGCGATAATCGTTTCCAATGTCATCTATAGTATCAAAGTAGAAGACAATCCGTACCACCGTATCTCGAAAATCACTGATGTCAAATGTGTATTCTGTCCAAGTGTTCATTGTGCCAGATACATATCCAAGGAAATACCAACCATTGTCTGGCAAGATGAGGTACACATCCTTAATATCATATGTATGGCCAGGTTCTTCAGTTTCATACCAGCTCCAGAAATTAAGAGCCATAGCGTCGGAACCAAGAAGAATTGGACGGCTTGTTAGTGTGCCCCAATTAGAGTCACCAGTGTTATAGTCTCCTGTGCTGTCTTGCCCGTACCACATGGAATGTGTAGGGCTGTGAGAGTTGCCAAACGGATCAGAATCATCTACACGGTGCCATAGCCCATCCGGTGTGAATCCATGACTTTCAGACTCAAAGTCCGTAAACAGGGTCAGTTCGACAACAGCTACCTCCCTCTCTGCACGGTTGTTAGAGATCATTGTTTCATTGACTACAGGTTCAACATAGGCTGTGACATTGTAGATTCCTTCAGAAGGAGTACTCCATAGGTAGTCGAACGAAGTGGTCTGACCCGTAAGCAATTCAGGGATAATCGCCTCGTCAACAATGATCCTGTCAATATACAGAATATAGTGGACATCTGTTTCATCGTTCAGTCCATTGTTTGATATTGTTGAAGATATTGTGGGTGAATCTCCAACATCTACAAGTGTTGGGACATTCAGACCAAGCGATATTTCATGGGTGGGTGGTTCATAGTAATATCTTACTCCAAGATCAGTGACTCCACTTAATGTTGTGACTGGATATGCGTTGCCAAAGATGCCATTGCCATGGTTGAGACCTCCTGTTCCCCAAGGTGTCGCATACATCTCTAAGTAATTGATCTCGATTAATCCATCTAAATGGAAGACTACCTGAAATGTGCCAAGGTCTTCACCGCCAAGCCATCTGTAGTTATCATACTGAATAACCACAAAGTCAGGTGTGATCCATGCATAGATGTTGTTTTCAGCCATAAGGTCAGCTAAGTATAGTGCTATACAATAGGCAAATTCTGGATCTGCCGAGGGGAAATCCGGTCCTGATAGATCATAGGGTTCAGTGTTGGCAAAGGATAACCAACCATTTGTACTGATATACACCGTATCAAAAGTACTGTCGTAGAATTGGAACGTGAAATTCAAATCAAAGGCTGCATACCCATCATCACCGTAAATCCCAAGATTCACACCATTCGCCTTTGCATCGTACCACGTTGCAGGGCCCTCAACCATGTAGTAGTTATGTAGGTCAAACACATTCACGAAACAAGTGGCGATATTATTGCGCGTGATGTTTTCATCCGGGACTTCTGAAACCACTGCAGTAACATTGTAAAGCGCCTCAGTTGAGGGGGTCCAAGCATATCCAAGAGTTTCGCTACTTCCATTTTGAATGAACGGTACATAGAGTGAATCTACTAATACTTCATCTATATAGAGGTACAATGTGACATCAATCTCGTCATTCAGACCCCTATTGAAGACAGATGCATAGAGAACGACCTCTTCGTCTGGTTGAACCCATGTGGGTACATCTAGTATCGCTGCAACATCATGATCAACACGACCTACTGACATCCAGTCCATGATGTTGACAGCTAAAATTGGATTGTCAGCAGTTTCATAATAGCCATCAGGAAGACAGTGGTCATCACATATTGCAACGATAAATCCAAATCCATACTCTGATGCAGCAATCAGATCATAGCCTGCATATCTAACTAAGCTGACTGCACTACCACTTGTCGACAGTACATTAGCAGCGCCTCCCATGAACACTTCACTAACGCCCTCTGTTACAGGATGGGAAGTAATGTCAACAGCAATTCCACTAAAGCTACCACCTATCCATTCAATGCCTGCATAACTTGTCAGTGCATTTCGAAGTGAATAGTCGTTATCACCCATGACAAGGAGCCCGCCTCCATCCATTACAAAATTCTGGATGTCAGTCAACTCGCTTGATGAATATGCAATGTAAAATTCTGCACATACAAAGATATCATATCCACTTAGAACAGCTGATGTAATTGGTCCTGAGGTGAAAGTATCGACGACATATCCCTCAAATACAAGGTCAGCAAGATACGATGAGTGCATGAGTAATGGATTATTGTCATGTGACTCATCCCAGAGAATATACCCTTGTATTGGTCGGACGTTCACCATTGTGGTTGCACGGTTGTTGCCATAGGAGTATTCATCAGGTTCGTAATCTACGAAGACAGTGACATTGTAGATTTTCTCGACCAACGGAGTCCAGATATAAGTGAGTGTTTGAGAAGTTCCATGAGTCAAAGTAGGAATGGCGAGATTGTCTACTTCTATCTCATCTATGAATAATCTAAGCATAACATCTGTTTCATCCTGAAGTCCCTGATTCAATACTGTCGCATCTACGTAGATTGTGTCCCCTGGCTCAGCTCTGTCCAGAGTATTGAGCCGTGCGGATAGATCATGTTCTGGAATAACATAATCTGACCAGATTAAAGCATTATAGAATATCTGCATGTCTTCCATGTTTGAGAACAAAGGTGGAACATTCGAGAAGTACACCATACCTCTGTATGTTAGGATTGCTCCATAATTGCTGGATGAGCTGTCCAGAGCCAAGAAATCACCGCCATCCAGTACAGATCCATCCCATCCACTGACGCTTGGATGGAATGAAATATAGTTGTATCCTGGTGTGTATGGATCAGTGATACCTTGAGCAACCGGATGCATTGGATCGAGAATATCCATGGAAATAACTTGATCCTCATAATACACAAGGGATTCTTGGACTCCAAGGAAGGGAGCAAGAACGTCGGGAGAATACATCAGAGTAGTACTCGTTGCCACAAATCCATGCCCCGCCTCCACATAGGATATAATGGCATTCACCTCATCCATTGTAAATTCTTGCGGTGATAATGGAGCCACAAGTACATCTGCACCTACATTCTCCAAATCGGTCAATGTAAATGGAGCGATGGCAAGAGACGTATAGTCAATGATGACTGGAACATCACCAAAGAGATCCCAATTTGAATTCAAGTCGGACCATGCAAAATCCTCTGGATACATAGTTCCATAACTACGAAGAATCGCTACATTTACTGGTACGCCAACATAGATTGTTGTGTTTACGTAGCCGCTACAAGTAGCATTCAAGAGCATTCTTCCACCGACAGTTGGATGAATTGTGAGATCGAGTAGACCAGATGAATTAGTTACTCCTGCAACAGACACACCACAACCCGTGAGATTTATGGCGCAACCTTCGATGGGTACGCCTTCATAGAATTCTGTGGCAATGACTGTCAGAGTTTGAGTGACACCTTTCTCAGCAAAGGCAGGATCTGTAGCAATGGACACAACTGGCTTGTCGTAGATTGTTATTATTGTCGAGTAGTTCAGGAATCCCGGCTTGCTCACGTCGACAGCTATCTCACCAAATGATAAGGGATTCACAAATATGCTACAAGAGCCATCAACTTCGGTTGTGTTGACGACACTCACACCGCATCCAGACAATGTGATTTGCGCTCCTTGGACTGGCGTGCCTGTAGATGCCTCATAGACATCAAAAACAATAGTTTCAGATGTTCCGGATGGAAATGCGTAGTCTGAGAGGGTGACCATCAGTGTGGGATGTAGAAGGAATCCCACTGCATTCTGAATCAACTTATACTGATAATTTTCGTTTTGAATCGCATCAATGGCAAATCCAATGACCACGACAGCACCATGTGAAACATCAGCTGAAAGTGCTGAAATTGCTGTTCCACCTGTATAGCTACCACTATATCCTGAAACATGTTGAGAGTCACCAATTGGCGAGAAGACATTGAAATATTCAGAACCTAGACCATCCATCAGCAATAGGCTACTTGGCAGTCCTGATGTGATTGGATGCGCACTAGTGTCGAGAAATAGACCACCTGTGTTTTGCCGATTATCTGTGTAACTCACATGGAACAGGGAAGATATGTATGCGGGATAGGAATTCTGCAGGATATCAATGAATGAACCTCCTTCAAAAAGAAGATTACCTCCCTCGTCATGATATTGCTGGAGAATGTCAATGATGAAACTATCCGCACATGTTAATGGTTCTGCAAATGTATCACCCATCGAAACAAGCACGGCATCAAATTCATGAAGATACGATAAAGACGGAGTCGCATTAAGAAGGAGTTGCCATTCGGTGATTTCATATTCAGCTTCTAGGGCTTCTCTCAAATCACCAAAGTTCGTAGAGTCCCCATAATTATAACCAGGCCAACCTCCAGGATAGTCAGGACCCCCACCTCCAGTACTGTCTGAGATGATAAGAATATCGCCGTGGACGACTTTGAAGAGAAGCGCCAATCCACTCTGTTCAGTTCCGCTGTCAATCATTACATGAAGTCTTAGCCAACCAAAGTTGGTCACATTAATCACACCAGAGAAAACTCCACCGGACGCCGTTACTGAAATCGACTTTAAAGTTACTCCATCCAGAGTTGAAATTCTAGCAGTTCCGGGTCCATCAAATGCGGTGGTTCCTGAGAATGATAGATTAGCATAATATACTGGAGTAGAATCAAGAACTAGAGTTATTGGTGAATCTCCCACATAGAATTCAGTTTCTGCAAGATATTCATAGGGTTCCCAGACTGCTGTTTCAACTGAATAATTTCCAGAGAGATCGTTTGTGAAGAAGTTTACACTGTACTCGCCAAGACTATCAAGGATTTCATAGCCTTCATAGACCAAACGACCAATTGGATCTTTGACAGTTATATTGACATGACCTGACAAGGGAATTCCACTCTGAAATTGCAGGCAGGTACCATCTAGGGTCACTTCTTCGTTAATACCAACAGCAGTTGCAGTAGTAGTCACATCCTGTTTCCATGACATGTGAATTGTTGGATCTCCAAAATATATCGCCTGATAGATTGTTTCCAGTGTTGGTCCAACATTCACATCGAATACTGTAGCCATCTCATAGAGTGCATTCATCATTGCTGCCTTGGGATTGGCTATAAGGTCGTCAAAGATATCAGTAAAGAACTGAGCCCAAAATCTGTTGTGGAATCCATCAAAGCAATGGTATCCAGCCCATGCTACTCTTGTTGCCGCAATGTAGGTGTGATAGCCACCGTCAGGTGCTCTGAAGAATGCTTCCCCAATGGTGGGTTCTACTGCTTCAACATCGAAGGCTGCTGTTTCGCAGGCCATTCCGAAAGCAAATGCAGACCTGTTACCGTTTGAAAAGCTGAGTGCTTGCGGCACTGTTAGCGAATCCACCCAGACATCATAGGCTCCGTGGTCGAAAAAGTCGATCAATCCAACACCGAAATTAATTAGATCTTCTATGTTAGAACTGATGAGTGAACCATCAGTCGGGTAGAATCGATAAACATCAAAGAATGAACCTGTCAAGTACTTCTGGTTCAGCATCTCCTCAACCATATTGACTCCATCTCCGGGTCCAAAGCAATCAGGTGCAATGAGCATAAAATTCTGAATCCATGAGCCTGGCTCAGGATTACTTTCCAGACTGATTATCAGTTCTAGGGCATGTTCAGCTTGAGTTGGATTCTGAACTGGCAGTCTTCCTACACTGACCTCAGGGAACAGGTCTACTGCATCAGACATTTCGCCGTAGAGGTCATTTCCATTGGCATCCCAATCTCCGTCTAGGCACTCGAAATAGAGATCACTCGGCTCAGTGCCATTATCTAGACCAGGACCAGATGCTGGATCCCAGACCTCTCGGGCGGGAACCACATCACAGTCGCCAACAAGGAGATAGTACAGTGTCCCATTTGTGGTATACTCATCAATGATGAAATTACGAAGCTTCTCTGCATGATCGCTTCCTGTGTACTGTGCATAAATATCCTGAACTGTTTTGATATAGACATCCCAACCGATTGATGTCTTCCAAACCGCGAAATCTGAAACTGCAGAAACAAAAGTAGAGTCCACCACTATGACATAATTACCCCCAACATCATAGCCAAATTGATATTCAGGTGGAGTCAAGACCTGAGAGAGGCTTACAGGACTATCAAAAGCAACCTCAATTACCATTTTCAGAGCAAGGCTGCCTTGGTCCAGTGCTGGAATGTATTGAAGCGGATAGAGAGTGAGATACAAAGCAGGTTGTCCGGCAATACCCACCTCTGTAGATCGTATAACCTCTGATGGGAGAAACGTACTAGATGAATAATGCAAGGGATCGAACCAAAGAGTAGGTTCACTTCGAGCATATGATGAAACGGTAAGCGGTTCTGGACCTGGTAAAATCTCGAGTCCATAGTGGATTTCTGTATCAATGTCGATGATCTGAGTGTGAAGAACATTCGCACCATCGGGTATTGACAAAATAAGATTCTTGTAGGGTAATGCAGGAGCTCCATACTCTGCTGAAATCTCAGTGCCATCGATTTGAAGAGCATCATAGGTTCCTTCATCAAAAGTGTAGCTCACAATATCATAGCTACCGATTGTTGCAGTAATGAATAGACGGTTGTCTTCCATTCTGTATGATAGTTTGTAGCCAGATCCCGTTGTCTGATAATAGTCAGTTGTGAAAGTATTCGTTTCAGAGCGATACGATTTGAACTGGTCAAAGAATGGATTAGGGTCATATTTGCTTGGACTATCATCGATCAGCACATCTTTGTCATAATCAAAAAGTTCGGTGGCTCGAGATTCTGTAGCTGCTGAAGAATCAAGCCAATCATTATCCGACTGTGGTTCATTGTTCATAGATTCATTGTTCAGTACATCATTGTTGTCTAAATTTGGTTGTAATGATGTAACTGCAAAGAATGGCGAACCCACAAGTATTGTTAAAATACATACACAAAGTACTTTCGATAAAATCTGCGCGGTCATTTGAGACTCCTCCCTACATGGCGACAAGTGGAAGGAAAACCGATGAGGGTATAACATCTAGAACAACTATCGGCGAACTCCACTCCCTTAACGCCTCAGTGCTATTTGGTATTTCGAACTTATTAACTTTAAGCCAAACCATTAACGAATCGAATATGTCATTCAATACCATATTCTTCCTGAGAAAGAAGTCCTATGTTACCAATCCTAACATTCGTCAGACCTGCAGCCACTGCTGTTTTCCTGCATTCGTACGCATGATTACGACTCGTTCTAGGTAGGTCGCGCATATGGTTGTGTGGATGGAATCCAAGGAGCACAGTAGGAATCGTAACGTCACACTCAGCTATGAATTGGCACAGACGCTCAGTTTCAGAAACGCCAATATAACCTGGAACTAGCAATATGCTTGCTATCAAGAACTCGTGTTTTCTCGTCCTACCAAGCTTCGCTAGGTGTCTGAAGTTGCGTAAGACAGTTTCATTAGAAACTCCAGTTAATGCGCGATATAAATTCTGGTTGAGGGCTTTTAGGTCGAACTTGAGTGTGCCCCGACTGCGCAATACTACATTGGCAATACTGTCCAAGTATTTGCGAGAGATATTACCGTTGGTCTCATAGCATATTGGAATATCTCGTTTCTCACGGATGAGCGCGGAAGTTGATACTGAATGCTCTGCATTACAGCCAGGATCTCCACCAAAGTAGCAAACACATGCTGTCTGGCTGTCAACAACATTTGCCAGCTCTTCTGGAGTCATCAAGGGTTGTCCAGCGACAGTTAATTCCTTGTGGCTTGAATTCTGACAGTAGAGGCAGTCCGAGTTGCATGAGCCATAGAACACTGCAAGATTGTTCTGTCGCTCTCTAGGCGTACGCAGCTCTCTCTTCTTTGTCACTGTACATATCCAATCCGAAGTGCAGTTTGTCGGAATTGGGTCGAAGTACCATGAAACAATTGCTCGTCCGAGAAAGTTCTCTACAATTGTAGAGCCAAATGCATGTCTGAGACCGCAGAAACCTGTCTCTCCCTCGCTAAGTCGACAATGGTTGGCGCATTCGCCACAGACAATCTCACCCTCTCTAGCCACAAAGCCAACAAGTCCATTTTCACTTCTCAACTTCTTATGAGTAACTAAAGCACGCGAAACGAGCTCCTGCTTCTCTGACAGGCAAGAACCGCAGTATCCAAGTACTGTCGATGCTAATCTTTTGGTTCTTGTATGTTCCGGGCATAGCATGCTCAATCAGGAGTAGAAAAGAGAATTAAATGTTACATAAAATGGGTTTGAATAACACAATCGGTCAAGCTATTGTCTTTGATTTGAAACAAGCCAATCTATTGCGTCAAACTGTATTGTTATTATAATCTCTTGGAACTCTTCTAGAAATAAATATGAGAATCCATAAACCTGAACTAGATTAGATGTGATAAATAACTAACCAATGATTCAGAAAATTCTAATCTTTAGAAACTTGATAGATAATGTCCCTAAGAATATCGGTCTCTACATGATAGGCATTGCTCTTCTCTTTACTAACCATTTTAGATTCGAGTACACAGCAGCTATAGTTGGTCTTGTTGCATTCCTCTTCTCATATTCGTCAATTTATGTGATGAATGATCTATTCGACATTGCTGAAGATATAACCAGTGATGAAAAGGCAGCAAGAAAACCATTAGCACAAGGGATAGTTACGAAAAAGGAAGCAGTCCTTATATCGATGATACTTCTAGTGATTGGAATTTTAATCTCCTCTCTTCTCAATGTGATGTTCTTAGCAATCATCTGTATGCTCCTTATCGTGAATACTCTCTACACAATTCCGCCCATAAGGTTGAAACACACCGTGTTCGGCCTGCCACTTATCCTAATTATGCAGATTCTGAAAATCCTGCTGCCGTGGACAACCAGCGCATATCTTGTCCAATTCCCAACTCTCTTCGTACTGAGTTTCTCTCTAATCTATCTGATAATCTTCGTTGGATACAAACAGAACAAGACAATAGGTGTTTCAATTAGGGAAGAACCAGTTATTCTTGGAGTATCTATAGTAGTCTTATTTTCATCTATGCTAGTCTATTCCAATCCATCACTCCAACTAGCAATAGTGGCATATTTGCTTGCAGGTATCGTCTATTTTCGTGATGTGCATCTAACAGATAGAAAAGTCATAAAATGGAGTCCATTCTATATCTTCTTAGGAGTCTTTTTGCTTGTCTATCTAATTGTATACTTTTGAAATATCAACCACTAAGATGTCGAAGGCAGCTCGCCTGTTTTTGATTGAATATCGAGATTGGTAATCCAAAATGTCAAGTCAAATTTGTGATTGTCTTGTTCGTGATGTGAGTATACGACCTATAATCAGGGTGAAGGCTGAATATATCGTAAAAGATATTGCAGAGATGAGGGTGAAAAAGTAAATCAGAGGTATTGTAACATCCTGTGCATACCATGGTAATCCTGTTCCGTTGAAGACAATAATGAACGAGATACCTAGTAAATAAAACACAGAAGTAGTAAGAGCAAATTCTCTGTAGGAACCCATTACCTCCGATATTGTTTGGCTTTTTATTGCATATTCATAATAAAGTAGCAAAATTACAACAGTAACAACGAATGGTAGAAGTGCAATAACAAAAAGGCGAAGAAATAGCTCGTCAAAGTAGGCGGCTAGATAACTGGCTGAAAATTGCCAACCTGATAGGAAAGCAGTTAGAGGTAAGATCACAAAATAAACCATCGTAGATAGAGCAATTATACCCGCGCTTTCTTTCTCTGGGATCATTTTCCCCAAAAATTGCCTCGCTCTTCCAAACAGGTAAACGACTCCAAATGATGCACCAAGGAAAAGAATCAAGATAGCAAGACGAAATGTTGATTCCTCATTTATTTTGGAGTACCACGAGAGTCGAAGAATCGAATCAGATAGGGTCTCAGATGTCATAGCGGATTCAATTGCTTGTTCATAGACATCTGATGTGAAATTGTTCTCAGCCTGAACGAGTTGACTGCTTGCGGCATCGATATTCTGAGCCATGATCCCAGCGTAGCCCATCACTTGTGCTCGGGTAATAGCATGGCTTAACCGCAATTCTGCTTGATTGATTCTATAGACTGCTTCCTCTCGCGGGGAAAAGTCAAGATTCTCAAAGAGAATGTCTCCTGACGCATCATATGGTATCTCCCAGCCCATGACAGAGGCGACTGTGGGAGCGATGGATGTTTGAGAGTGCAAATCATTGTAGATACCTGAAACAACTCGTGGACCCCTCATGAGGAGTGGAGTGTGTAGAGCCTCTGGTTCTATTCCTCCATGTTCGCCACCCTTACCTGGGAAGTCTGTCTGACCATGATCCGAGGTTACGATAACTAGGGTTGAATTAAGAATTCCTAATGCGTCATAGGCTGAGAGTATCTCCCCAATGTAAGTATCCTGTCGCATCAGAGCATTGCGGTATGATTCTGATAGGGACCCATTCTCGTGTCCTATCTCATCTGTTTCACTGAAGTGTACAACGGTGAATGTCGGTAAATTAGAATTGACAAGACCGATCGAATAGGTGGACACAAACTCATCACTATAAGCTGGTATTTCTTCTTCAAATGGAGCATGGCCTGATGTGGTATTCACAACCAAAGCCGCTTGCCCTGGCACACTTTGAGAAAATGTGATTGAATAGTTCATCCATTCTCCAAAGAGCTCATGCCATGTTTCGCTGCCTACAAAAGCCGTAGTCCTGCCATGTCGAATCGCGCACTTCCATAACGAGTCAGCAGTGAAGGCGCCCATATTTTCATTTGCAATAATCTGACTCTCCGAAGTGTTGACACCAGATGAGATGACACCATAACCAGCCCTGCTAACACTTAGAAGAGTTGAACACTGTACATTGGTTAGATTCGCCCAACTTCCGAAGCCATCAATATTTGGCTTTAGAGTGTTATAGAATACATCTGCTCTTACTCCATCTAAGACGAAGATTAGGGTATAGTTTGCCTTAGGAGTTATGTTAGAATCAATCAAACTAACAGGTTCTGTTGGGACATAGCTATAGGGATTGGAATAGTCAAAATAACTGAATAATCCAACAACTAGAAGCCCAGTGCTAGTGAGTGAGAGAATAACCAACGCCGTAACTACTGAGCGGGTTGATGGCATGATAACGAACATCCCCATGATGATATGTCTGTGCAAACTAAGGGATTTAGATGCATCTTTTCAATGGCTTACATGGTTTTGACCTTTGCGGAGTTCTGCAATATGGTTGACCTTTCACTTTTGTCTTCGTACGACTAAACGTGAGAATGTGATATTCCTTCCCCCATCATCCTCTGCAATCTTCTGGGGGTAACCAATTATACGTTCCCATTCAAGATAGGTTTGATATCCTTCCTTTGCAGGAAAGTTGTCTGCAATCTCTATCTCTACCTGCTTTGTCTTAAGCCAATGTTTTTCCCACCACGCTGCAGAGTGCCAAGTGTATAGCATGCATGATTCCCAATACTGTTTAAGATGTTCAGGGATGTCCTCAGGTGGAGAACCTTCAAACTCCATATAGAATCCTGGCACAACACTACCAATCTGTCCACCTAGCTTCACACGTGGAATCAAGTGGTGCTTCAGATAGATATCGTCGGTAGCGAAAAAGAAGAGAGAATTAACACAGATGATTGCATCAAAGAAATCTTTTGGAAACGGAAGCTCACGAGCATCCGCCCTAAGAGGAAAAACTTGGTCTTCAAAACCCATCTTCTTAATACGTTCCCAGTTTTCACTTTGACTCACAGCAATATCAATTGCCCAGATTTGCAAATCAAACTCGCTCGCCAGAAATATTGCCCCTCCCGCCATCCCACAACCGAGGTCGAGGACTCGCATTCCCTTCTTCAAATCCATCTTTTCACATAAGCGCTCTAAGAGCCAAAAGGTGGGACAGCCCATATCCAGCTCCACCATCCAAGTGGGATCATATTTGCATGTTCTGGGAAAACTGGGATTTTTCAGTAGCTTGTGTGCTAGCTCCATGTTGACACTTCTTTCCATATCAACAGCCTCACTTTGAAGTTATGTGCTGAATGATAACTGCTCTTAAAATGTAAAGAGAATCGCGCAAGATTCTATCGTTTGTGAGGGCTATACTTCAGCTCCATACCTCCATCAATCAGGCGCATATTGAATGGGAAAAGTCCAACTCTAGCTCCAGTCTTTACACTATCAGATTTATGAGCCAATTTACCATTGATGAAACAGTCACCAATATCTGAGGTGTCCAATCCTAATCTACGAACTAATTGATGGAACTCCTCGTTTTCTCGAGACTCTATCTTAAGGATCGTATCCTCACTAGCTGTGCTTCCGGGAACAATCTCCCTCAATAACCCATAGAGATGAATCTCAATCACGCAATCTAAGTTGGATAACTATCAGATAAATCTAGTAGCAGGACATTA
>JAEOUM010000159.1 GCA_016839275.1 Candidatus Thorarchaeota archaeon | reverse complement strand
GTTTCAGCAAGCATAACCATCGAGGGTGGGGAGAGAGACGACATGGGCATCATTGGTTTCGGCCTGGATTTCACAAGAAGCATGGTCACAGTGGACCAGGAATTCTACGCCGTCTTCTAGATCTTGGGCTTACAAAGGGATGTTTCTTCAAAGTTGTTCAGGGAAGCAAAGGAGGACCAGTTCTTATTGAGGTTCGTGGAACCAGAATAGCTTTGGGACATGGAATTGCACGACGCGTGATAGTTGAGGAGCTGGAGGTCATCCCACAGTGAAGATTCGTGTTGCATTAATTGGAAATCCGAACGTGGGAAAATCTGTTATTTTCAATAGCTTGACAGGACTAAAGCAACATACTGGCAATTGGCCAGGAAAAACTGTAGAGAAGAAGGAGGGTTTCTTCTCTCATGGAGGGTATGAGTTTGAAGTCGTGGATCTTCCTGGCGTCTATAGTCTTAGCGCGGTTTCTGAGGATGAACGAGTAGCTAGACAGTATATAGTAGACTATAGACCAGACGTAGTTGTCGATATTCTCAATGCGACACAACTAGAGAGGAATCTGTACCTCACTCTCCTTTTGATTGAGCTGCAGGTGAATCTGGTCGTTGTCCTGAATATGTATGATATGGTAAAATCACGGGGAGATCGCATAGACCTTGCTGCTCTCTCAAAGAAGCTTGGAGCCCCTGTTATCGCTACCACAGCAACCAAGAAAGAGGGATTAGAAGAGCTCAAGGACAAGATTCTCGAAGCCACGCCTAAGTATGTTTTGGAGAACTCGAAAAAAGAAGCAATTACTCAGGCGCATATGCCTGGTGAGTTGAATGGTGGAGATCATCTTCACTATCATCCAAAGTTTCATCATCATGGGGAGTACGAACGTTTGAAGCCTCCCAAAATCAAATATGGTCCGGAAATCGAATTGAAGTTGAAGCAGATTGTCACCATTATCGAAGAGGACAAGGAACTACTTGAGAGATTTCCACCCAGATGGTTGGCATTAAAACTACTAGAGAGAGATATCGAGATTCTCCAGTTACTCATCGACCCTGAAATCAAGAAGAAGGTTTTGGAGGTAACACTTTGACCGAACCTCCAGATTTAGAAGGAGAGGAACACCCAGAGGAGTTGATCATTGACCCTCAGCTCGTCCTAGCAGACAAACGTTACGAAATTATTGGCAACATCCTCTGCGAGGTCTATGAACCTGGTAACGCAAAATGGATTCTTAGCGACATGCTAGATAAAGTCCTACTCCACAAGTATCTTGGTCTTCCCATCTTTCTTGTGACCATGTGGGCTATGTTTCACTTTACATTTCAAATATCAACAGTCTTTATGGAGATGATCACCCATTTCTTTAACTGGCTTGGCACATATACCACTCAGATACCGATACCTTGGCTAGCATCCCTCCTCACGGATGGTGTTCTGGCTGGTGTAGGTTTCATTCTTACATTCGTTCCACCCATTTTCTTTCTCTATTTAGCTATATCAATCTTAGAAGACACAGGTTATCTGTCTCGAGCAGCTTTTGTGATGGATAGATTGATGATGCGTATGGGGCTTCATGGTCGTTCCTTTATCCCGTTGCTTCTTGGTTTTGGGTGCAGCGTTGCCGCTGTTATGGCTGCTCGGACAGTTGACGGGGAATCGAATAGACTCACAACGATCCTTGTGAGTCCCCTAATGTCTTGCGCAGGAAGACTACCAGTGTACATCTTGATTGGAGGAGTATTCTTCCCGAGTCAAGCTGGAACCATGGTATTTCTCATGTACATCTTGGGAATTGTAATGGCTATCATTGTATCACTAATCTTCAAGAAGGTCCTGTTTAGAGAAGAATCATCCTCGTTATTGATGGAACTTTCTCAATATCAAATTCCTACAGCACATGGTTCATTCAGACATATGTGGGACAGAGGTCTTCTTTTCCTGAAGACAGCAGGCTCATACCTTCTCGTGGGCAGCATCATTATGTGGATACTCTCATCTTTTGGATTAGGAGGTTACGGTGTTCCTGTCGACTCTTCTTTTGCGAGCATGCTTGGAAAACTCATTGAACCGATATTCATTCCTCTGGGATTCACATGGCAGATTGTTACTGCTCTAATCTTTGGATTCATAGCAAAAGAGGCTGTAATTCAAACACTCTCTATCATCTATGCAGTAGGAGGGACAACTACTCTAGCCGCTGCACTAACAGCTAGTATCTCGCCACTGACTGCAT
>JAEOUM010000158.1 GCA_016839275.1 Candidatus Thorarchaeota archaeon | reverse complement strand
CCGTTGATGGGATTCTCATTAATGTCACTCTTGATGATTGTGGTGTTTGAGGATTGTAATATTTGGAGTCCATAGATCGAGTTCTGGGTAACAGTGGCATTCTTGAGTGTGCAGTTATTACACAACACAAATGATGCACCACATGTAGCCTCTGAGAAGCCACCATTCTCAATAACAACATTCGTTGAATTGACTACCAGAATTTGTCCGTACTGTGTTCCATCCACAAGTAAATTCGCAGCATTATAGAAATAACCGAACTGCTTTCCATTAATCAGATTATTTTCTTGAATGATATAATAATCCTCTGCAACTGGTAGCCCCATTCCCATAATGAAAATCCCGTTGTGGGTCAGCACATTGTTCTTTACGATTGTTGAAGGTGAGCCTGCGACGAAAAGACCGATAGATTTAGCGTCGGATATTTCACAGGTGTCAATTATTGCATTCTGACTCGCATATATCCAAACACTAGCAGAGTATCCAATGCCATTGAAGTAGCCTGCGTTTTCAGCTAAAATCATGTTATTGAAAGTACAATTGATGCTGGTGTATTGAAGAGCGCCGATAAATTGATTTCCGGAGGATTCAGCTCCGGTTACAGTGCAATTGATACAACTGCTCAAATACACGCCCATAGAAGCTTCATTGAACTCACCGCCTGTGACTTGACAGAATTTTGCTTCGTGAAGAATAACCTGGGCGTACGAGCTGCCATCTATCGCAAGATCAGTCTGATTCCAGACGTAAAGCACAGGTTTTCCGTTAATATAGTCTTCATGTGTTGAGAAACCAGGACTACCAGAAGGAAGACCCATAGCAAGGAATCCGCAATGAGTCATTGTATTATGTGCACATTCGATGGAGCTAAAAGATGACATCTGGATGCCACCCATCGGACTATCATAGATAGTATTGTAGGTAATCGTGCTATCAGTAGAACCCAAGACCTCTATTGCGCTTGGATAATACATTGATGCTTGGGAGCCGTAATTGAAACCATACAGAGTATTATGGTCAATTATGCAATCTTCAGAGTATCTTAGGCCAATCCCAGTAAAGGAGTTGGAAACTATGTTATTTGTCACATTGCACAGGTTGCAATAGTTGATGTTTATGCCATCACCACGATGGTCATCGTTACCCGAAATTATGTTTCCTTCTGCCTCACAATCATAACATCGTATCATATAGATGCCAGTATTGACATTTCCATCTATTTCATTGTCTACGCATCTCGAGTCATTCACGTTATCCCAATTTATCGCAGTTGACTTATCCAGGAATATATTGAAACCAACAACAGCGTTTGTGACGTTTTCAAACATAATGCCAACACTGTAGGTTTCGGTCTCTGGGGCAAATAGGCAATTCGTAATTTCAAAGAACGCTCGAGTGTTCCTGATGATTATGCACTCAAGATCGCTTGTGATGTTTAAGTCATCGATGAGAAATGGGGTCTCTTCTGAGCCATCACCAGAAAATCCTAGTAACTCAAAAGCTGTGTCATTCTCAATGAGTATCGGACTTTCCTCGGTATAGCTCAACTCCATTCTAGGAGCAGGATCATCGAATGATGTCAAACTATCCAACATTACATTTTCATTACTGCTTGGTACATAGAACAAGCATAATGTAAACAACAAGAACATAACGAGTAGTGTATGCCGCCTCATCTCACCACGCCCTTTTACTAGGCTTATACAGTCTATTGGAGAGTTCGGTGAAAATCCAAAGTATATATCTTTGGGATGGAGTTGATTCCACTCATTTCATGATCTTGGTAGGAGGTTAAATTCAGAACAGAGAATCTAATTTCAAAGAATTGAGTGGGATTTCACAAGTGTTTCAAGAAATGAAGAATCTGGATGAGTACCTTGTGGGATGGGAAGAGATTCGACAAGCTTTGAAGGAAGTTGAGAAGCGTAGAAAACAAGGGCAAGATGCAAAAGTAGAGATTATCAACTCAGTTGCAAACACAACTCTAAGAATCACGCTACGTTCAATAAAGGAACTAGACGAGTACTTCAAATCACATCTACGTAGACTGATTCTTGATGATTGTGTTGAAGATACCTCATGTGTGTCAGGTAGAATAATTCTCCCTGAGAGGTAACATATTACATACATACTATTGAGGATAATATACTCTCTTGAAATAGGTCGAACAATTTGGTACAGAAGCTCTTCCATGCTTAAACTTATATATACTAAAGAAAGCGCTTGGGGAAGATTTCCTCTTGGATTCCGATTTTGTAAATCAATACATTGTACTCTAACGGCCATATGACAAGAGGAAAAATAAAAGGTGACAACAATGGCAAGACCAATAAAAGCCGCAGCGGATAGACGCCATGGAATGGCGATATGTTCTGTATGTGGCGGCAACGATTTCTATGAAGACCTCACACGTGGCGAGAACATATGTACGTCATGTGGCTGCGTGGTGAATGAACGAGTCCTAGACACAGGTCCTGAATGGAGAGCATTTACAGCAGAAGAACGAAATGCTAGAGCTCGGACCGGTTCCCCAATGACCTTGACCATGGCTGACAAGGGTCTTGCGACCACAATTGGCTGGAGTGATCGTGATGCAAACGGTCGTGCAATTGCTGCCAATAGTCGAGCTGCCATCTATCGAATGAGAAAGTGGCAAATCAGAACTTTGGTTCACAGCTCTCAGCATAGAAACCTGAGCATTGCGATGAGTGAGATGGATAGACTCACCTCTCAGCTAGGTATTCCTCACGAAACTAAAGAAACATCAGCCCTGATTTACAGAAAGGCACTAAGCAGGCGTCTTGTAAGAGGAAGAAGCATCGAAGGCAT
>JAEOUM010000157.1 GCA_016839275.1 Candidatus Thorarchaeota archaeon | reverse complement strand
GAGATTGAGGCACTAGTGGCAGGTCTGCACAATGGCATTCTTGATGTTCTCATGGATGTTGTGAAGAGTTTTGGTGCAGATGATGTTTCAGATATCAGGGTTAAGAGTCAACTAAAACGCATTGAGCAGGATGCAACCAACATCTTTGATGAGGACAAGAGTGCAAAAGGACTTGTGAGAGATATCGCTAGGAGAGCGAAGAAAATCATCGGGATAGAAGAACATGCTGACGAACGAGCAAACAAATTCATCGAAATGTGTAATCATGTCTACGCTAATTTGAACACAAGCTACATCGAACCTCTATTCAATCTCTTCTCGAAAGTATATGTCGTTCAGGAATAAACTTGGAGACTATTGCAAATCCTCGACCAACTCTATGACGTAGTGGTCCTTGGTAAAAAGGAAGCAGATCTTTCGATTATCAAAGAGTGGTGCATCAACAGGTTTTGAGATGACGATAGCCCCACTTTTTCGAGCTTTCATCTTCGCTTCCTCAATATCAGGAACTGAATAACATAGATGATAGAGCGCTTGGCGCTTCTTCAGAAGGTCTGTAACAGGAGAGTCCTCAGTGAGAGGCGAGATTAGTTCAACTTTGACGGGATCGCTCTCAGATATACCCATCATGACAACACGTACCTTCTGCGTGTGATCATCCACTATGGGACCTAGCTTTCTGTATCCAAAGAGCGCTTCGTGGTTCTTTATGCCCTCTTCAATATCTTTGACGATGATTCCAATATGACTAAGTTTCATGGACTCACCCTGTTTCTGAGTTACTGATGATACTCTGTTATTCTCGCATAAGTGTTACCATGCAGAGAGTACTTCTCACCTTTGGTCGGAATCCTTTTGAAAGAGACTACATAGCCAGAATGTGTTGAAATAATGGTGGAAAGCGTGTCAGGTTTGAACTATTTAGGACAACTTGGAAGAAAATGGGGTAGAAGCGCTCCAAGACAGCTATACCGTATGTTGAAACTCCACAGGACATCATTCAATACAATACTTCAAAATATGTTCACAGTTTTGGAAGAAACCAGCGGCCGCTTTACTTTTCCAACAATTGCTGCTATTGCCAAAATGCGACCGGAGCTTGTCAAAGAAATAGTGATGGAAGGGCATGAGGTAGCTAGTCATGGATTCAATCATGTACGGTATACTTCACTAAGTAAACAGGCAAGACGACACGATTTACTTTCAAGCCTCCAAGTTTTCAAAGAGATTGGTATCGAAATAACTGGATTTCGAGCTCCGTATGATAATTACACTGATGACATGCCTTTATTGCTAGAAGAGACAGACCTCATATGGGATGGAGGGTTCGGATACCGAGTGGAACACAGGGACAAGACTCACTTCTTCCACGAATCCCTTAATGGGCAACAATCGAGAGTCACCTATATTCCTCTCAACTCATGGAGCGATGATGTTATGATTGATAGGAAGGGGATGGGACCAGATCTTGTGACAAAAATATTGAAGCAAGAGGTGACAAAAGCAGCTCCCACTGGAGGTTTAATCATGTTCGACTTGCATCCAATCAGGATGGGGCAGAAGAAGTATGTGGGATGTCTTAAAGGTGTCATAGAACATGCTCACAATCTTGATGCATGGTGTACAACCCCAACAGAGGCAGTGAAATACTGGAAGACACATGGAAAATGGAAGAGTGACAGTAAATTTTGTCTTCTTCTTACTGGTGATATCGATAACTGGGTCTTCTCAGATTACTTGAGAAGGGTGTTGTGGCGAAGAAAAACAAGGTGAACAGAAATGGGAAAACTACTTGGAAGATTCCTACGTATCTTGGCATGGTCAGCGCCTGCGTATCAATTCCGCGCCAGTGCCTATAGAAGGTGTGGGGTGAAGATTGGAAAGGGAGTTTACATGGGATTTCAAGTCCTGATTGATGGCGAATATCCAGAATATATTGAGATCCATGACTGGGCTAGTATCGGACCGGGAGTAAAAATAATGGCTCATTCAGGAGCAAGCCTATATCACCAGAGAAGACGCATCTTTCACGAAGGCCCGAAGAAGGTGATAATTGGCAAGGGTGCTTGGATTGCAACAGGAGCGATAATTCTTCCGGGAGTGACCGTAGGAGAGGGAGCTATTGTTGCTGCAGGAGCTGTCGTAAGTAAGGATGTACAACCGCTCTCACTTGTTGCAGGAAATCCAGCTCGGATGATCCAAAAACTTGAACCGAAGAAAGACTAGGAAGAGAGTTTCGTAGCTAGAACCTTCTTTATATCGCCCACAGTCCACAGTTCAATGACCTCTTCATCTTCGAAGAATATCTCAAACTCGTTTTCAACTTCGCTCACAATGACTAGGTGAGCCATTGAATCCCACGGCTCGAAGTCTTTTCGTCGAAGGTTATCAGTAATTTTATCCTTATCTAATAACAACACCTTTGACAAGATTTCTAGGAGCTTGTCCTCAAAGTCAGTCATAGTTTATTCCTCTCTTAGTTCGATCCAATCAGGAACTTCTATTGTGTCAGTATCAAGATTGAGTGTCCAAGTAGTTCCATTACTATCTGTTTCCGCTGGCATTCCAAAACCATGTCTCTCGTAAAAATCTGCAGCAGGGGGATTCTTCTTTGTTGGAATGTACTCGCCTATGATTCTCTTAGCCTTAGCAGCTCGGGCATCTGCTACAATCTTAGCAAGAAGGGCTGTTTCGACCGAACGGCCTATCACTCTACAACTCATGAGTAAGGAGTCAATCCACCAGTCACCATTCTTTATTTTAACTATAGCCACACCCACAACGCCTTCATCACCAAACTTGTCAGTCACTGCCATACTGTACACGATAGCATCCTTTGACTCCCTGAATTGGTGGACATCTGCATCGTTGTATCTTCGTGTTGTGAGGTTGAATTGATTGGTCTTATTTATCAATTGAACAACGCGTGGTGTATCGAAATCTTCTACAGTGTTTATCTTCACCTTTAGATTCAGAGTTCTAAGAAAGCCCTCTATCGACTCAGCAGTCTGTTCTAGCTCTTCCCGCTTTCGCTTCCCTGCATACATCTCACCTCTAACTAGGTCTTCTTTGGTAAGAGATAAGACATCGAAGACATTCAGATTCTCTAGGGTTTCTCGATAGTTGCGAGGGTTCTTTGGTAGTTCGACTACCAATACTTCAGGAAGGGTTTGGGAAACCTGAGCTCTTTCTGCTGGATTATCATCAAAAAACACCATACTGTC
>JAEOUM010000156.1 GCA_016839275.1 Candidatus Thorarchaeota archaeon | reverse complement strand
GTATTGACATCGCGGATTCTACGATATGATGCAAGGTGATTATCATGCAGTTTGTAAAGAATTCTTCGAACAATATTCAGTTTAAGATCGGTCTTGGTTCACGAAACAGGACTTCAACCTCATATCTGTTAACCAAATACACCGCCAATAGGCCATATGTTGAAAGACTGATGATAGTTAGAAGCAATTTTGGATTGTTTTTAATGGCTTGCACGATGAAGAGAGCATCCTCTCCCGATTCCGAAATGTGAGTGAACCAAGAATTAGAACTTGGGGGGTACATTTCAAATTGACTTGATAAATCAGGCGAATATTTCCTAATCGCCATTCTGGATTTCAATAAAACTTCAAAGTGATTGCCTACTGGCAAACTGTTTGTTCCAGCAAGGCTTTTGTCAAGAAAGGAGAATGACACTCCATCATCTAATGAATTTGAATCCAACCTTTTCCCATTTAGAAGCTTAATTGATGGTCCGTTTGCGGAATAGGTAAGTATACCCCTTTCAATAATTCCTTCAGGAAATTGAACCTTAACGTGCAAATCCATTCTTCGTGCATCCCAACAGAAATCTGGCTGTTGCTTCTTTGTATAGAGAATGGAGAATATATGTATCTTGTATATTTGGTATAAATATAAAAAAAGAATGGTAAATAGAAAAGAAGCTCTCAAATTGAGAGCTTCGCACTGCTTCAATATGGATGTTTAATCTCACCAGGGAGTTAGAATCTCCATATTGCTTCCTAGTTTTTCAAGCCATGGCTCGACTGGGGGGAGAACTGGGTCGCTATTGTTTCTGTCCCAAGGCTCGACTGGGGGCAAAACCGGATCTGAGTTGCGTTTCGTCATGGTAATTCAAAATGTTATGCAGTGGTGAACCCAACAGAGACCCCTCAAAAATCGAGTGCAAGTGAGAGCTCTTTTTTCGCGCATAATTGAACAATTACTATTAGAAAACGGAACACTACCAAGTGGAGTATATTAAGGAATATTCATTACTATGATGATACAATTATGTTCTAGAATGCATGTCTAGGAATCATGAAGAAACTTAGGGTATGCCTCCTGACTTTTGCAGTATGGTACTGTCAATATCGATAGAAGTCCAACAATAGAAGCCTGTTGCAAGAAGGAGAACATGACTGGTCACATTTGCCTGTCCAAATGCCTAGAAAAGACTCAAGAAAGAACTAGGGAGTCCATAGAGGACTTCTATCAAAAACCTAGTAATCAATAGTTACCGGAGCCTAGTGGACTCCAGCAGTATAGGGCGGTCTAGCCCGACTGTTGGAGGCAAGACACGAATGGCAATAATGAGTAAACTCGTCCCGATTATGGCGAAGAGGAAAGCAAAGGAGATAGAGAACATCCTTAACAATCCGATTAGCCTGACTGAGGCCAAACTCAAGTCAATACTTGAGTTGCATAGAAACACAGCGTTCGGGCGAGACCATGGGTACGAGTCAATCAAGACACCGGAGCAGTTCAGCGAACAGGTCCCTCTCTATGATTATTATTCCATGCAACCTTATTTCGAACGCGTGCATGAAACACCAGAACTGCCAATAATCACAGCAGATCCTATTATCTGGTATGTGCAAAGCAGCGGTACTAGTGGGAGACCCAAAGCTCTACCAATAAACAAGGCAGGAATGGCAGACTACTCGAGTGCAAGCACTCTCTTCATGATGTCCTTCATCAACGCAGGCAAAGGGCGCAACAAGGTGTTCGATGGCACGCTTCTGACCTTTGCGGCTCCTGCGCGACTTGGCGATATTAATGGCGTGCCCTTGGGATACATGACTGGAATAAGTCGAGAGTTGATAGCCAGCCCTCTACTCAAGAGACTTGTCAAACCTGGAGAAGATGTATTCAATCTTACTGACATTAGTGAGAAGCTTTGGGCCTATGCGAAGTATGCAGTGAAGGAGAGCATTACAGGTTTAGCGGGCATAACGACTCTAGCAATCTCGTTTATTCGAAAGATGCAGAATGAGTATGGCATTCGCCTTCTGGAGCATTTCAAGGGAACAAAGCACGAGCGCAGAATTCGAGAGTCCCTGAGAGACGATGGAACATTGGACCTGGTCAATCTGTGGCCCAATGTCGTGATGATTGGTGCCACAGGTATAGACGCTGATCCATACAAGGCGTGGCTGTCAAAGACACTACCTAGCGCAGTTCTCTGGGACAACTATGCTGGAAGTGAAGGTCTCTACGGAACAACACTTTTGCCTCATACTGAGAACGGCATCCAACTGCTGCCACAAATCAATTACTTCGAGTTCATTCCAGAGTCGGAAATTGACAAGGAAGAGCCAGTAGTGATTCCTCTCTCAGAAGTGAAGAAGGGACGCAGGTATGAGATAATCGTCACCAATATGATGGGATATACCCGATACAGAATCGGGGATATGGTTACGTTCTGCGGCACAGATCCCTTCTCTGTTCATAGGATAGGTAGGAAAGGGAGAGTCGTTAATCTGGCTGGTGAAAAGATGACCGATGCCCATGTGAATGAAGGCATTGCAGCGGCTTGCAAAAAGACAGCGGCTCAACTTCTGGATTATACTGTCTATGGAACAATAGAGGGAAGCCGAGCTCATTATACAATTGCTGCGATGTTCCAAAACGAGATAGATCTTGCAGACTTTGCTAGTGCTTTCGATGAGGCTGTGATGATTAACAATGGCGAGTTCAAACATTCCCTCGAGTTTGGTGCTCTTGATCCATCAATAGCAATTAGAATGGACACATCTCACACTGAAAGCATCATTGCTAGCACTCATATTCAGGCAAAATCAAGGCCATTGTCTGAAGCTGCCCCGCTTGTGTCCATTGGGGCTATGGGTGAAGGGCAAGTAGCAGAAGGCGGTGTCTAAACCTAAATTCGATCTAGACTTCATTGACAGTACTAGGAGAATAAATTTGATGTGAGAAGTCTTCGCACTCTCATTTGAGGCGAAGACATCTACCATCATCTTCTATCTAGAACTATACTATGAGTTCAATTTCGTCTTCAGGTCGATGTTCACTTCTCTCGATACCATTGTTCCTAGACCACGGATTTGTGAAAGCAAATACAGTGATCACCAATGATGTTGCCAAAAGGACATCTGGGATGTAGAATAGTGGCGTTGTCAGTAAAGGTACTCGAAGAATCTGGCCAATCATCGCGAATGGTATAGCTGCAATCATGATATCACTTCGAATCTCCTTTAGTCGTCCTGTACGCCAAGTTATAATGAAAGTCACCATCATCATCAATCCTGCTATTACTATAACCGGAATAGTCAGAGTCATGATGATTGATTCAGTCGAACCGAGAAGTGCGATTGATACCCAATAGACAGTGATAGATGCAAGAATCTTATTATGATACTTCTGTATCCTTGGAGCCCAGATCTGTAGGAGAGCACCAACTAGAGGGATAATAGATCCGCCAATGATTACAGAACGAAGTCGGAATAGTTCCATTGTTGGCTCAAGGAGACCTGCTGTTGGTAGCGCCAATACAACAGTCTGGCACGCCTGACTTATTGTCGTTATTGCAAAGACCAACGGGAGATCAGTAATCAGTCGATTACTCTGACGGAGCCAAACCCTTAGCAAGAAAAAGCCAACAGACGCAGACACTAATATGGTTACGAAATTCGATAGAAGAACAAATTCTGAACCTGATTGCATTATTATCATACCTCATCTTTTTCATTTTGTATAGTAGGAGTCATTCCTGAGAGAACTCGTATCTGGTTCGCAACATAATCTCTGAAACGACTCCAAAGATTGCCAGCTTGTTCAATTTTGTAACGCCAGAATATGACAAAGAGAAACAATAATACTCCAAGGAACATGAGAAGGGATACAGCCATTAGACCAGGAGTTGAGAAGATCAAATCAGGCCCTTGAATCACAGGTTCTGGTCCAATCTTGAAACACTCACTGATAAAATTGAAGAAGGTGTGAGCAATTATCGCGCCAACAAGTGACTGTCCTGAACTAAAGCGTTCATAATACACGCCAAAGAGTAGGCCTAGAATCGTTGTGAAAAACACCATCGATGAAACTTGCACAATGAGCGTGTTTCCAATTGAACCATTCACGAGTGGCCAACCAGAGTGCCACAGACCAAAAGTTATAGCAGAAAGTAAGATGGCCTTATTTGGAGAAAAGCGTGTCTTCAAGGAATTCTGAAGCAACCCTCTGAATAGAGTTTCCTCAAGAAAAGCATTGGTCAAGAAAAAGATGAACATGTAACCTAGGAGTTCAGGGTTAATAATGTGTAACTCAAGAGGGTATGTCTGGTCGAGAAGAGTCGCATATATTATGGTCCCTCCAACATCAATGAGTATTGAAATCATTAGAACCATTACAATGCCAGCACAAATTTGAGCGCGAAGTTGTCTACGAGATAATCCGAGTGTAGAATCAATTTCACTTCTTCTAAAACTCCAAAAGAATCCAAGGATGATGAGGAAGGGAAAGAGCTTCGAAGGCATGATATTCATCCAAGTACTGCCAAGCTGAAGCACGAATTGATCGACCACTCGCCAGATAATCCCGATAATCAGCATGATCCCACTGATAACTGAAAGATTCAAAGAGGACCAGTAAGAGGATTCTTCCTTTTCTTGTTTGACTCTGTCGTGAATAGCTGTAGTCACCATAGATACGGTCTCCTAAGTATGACAGACGACAATTCATTCAGTCCACATAATTTAAGCCCAGAGAAACATAAGAGACTCATTCAAATAGTACTCAGCTAATTGAAAATGGGAGCTGAGTGGCTAATGGTTCGCATTGCCCATATTTCCGACTCACACCTTGGGTGTTCCCTCTTCCAATTGGTAGAAAGAAGAGAAGACGCTCGGAGGTGTCTTAAGAAGGCCATAGATATGGCAATGCAGCACTCACCAGACATTCTCGTTCATACAGGAGACCTATTTCATTCTTATATGCCGCAAAATGATGACATGAATTTTGTTGTGAGTCTCTTCAAGGGTCTCAGAGACAAGACAATGCTTATAGTATTACAGGGCAACCATGACCAACCTTATGGATACAGGTTCTCCCTTAGCCCTTTGAGGCAATTAGAAACTATGGACCTCATCGTTTCTACAGGAGACCAGCCCCAAGCATCAATGGTTGAAAATTTCGATGGGAAAAAGGTAGAGATACATCTCGTATCATGGGCACCTTCGCATATCGTAAATCACGCTATCAATGACACATCTCCAAATGAGGAAATTGCCCTTTTCTTTGCGCATGATATTGATGTGCCGAAAGAGAATCTGCCCATGCACTTCAACTACTATGGATGCGGGCATAAACATAACTTCTTCATGGATGAGGAGTACGATTTAGGGAGACCTGGCTCTACTTGCATGGTTAACTGGAATAAGGAGATGGGCGGGAATAAGCGCCTAATCGTAGTGGATATTGATAACAGCGGCAACGAATATACATTACAGACATTGAATGATGTAAGAGAGTTCAAGTTCCTCACAGGTTTGGACATAACAGGAATGGGTTCAGAAGAGGTAAACGTCAAGATGAGAGAATCTCTTGGTCGTCTATCTCCCAAGAAGAGCAAACCTATCATAATCATGCAAGTCAATGGAATGATAGACACTGAAACTGAGAGGAGTATTGAACGGAGTAAGATTCTCAAGGATTGTGAGAACAAGTTGGATCCACTGTTTCTGCATATTGAACCCAATTGGCAATCCCTAGGACCACGCAAGGTCACCCTCAGTAGGCCTCTTGATGTGGAGCATTCCATTCTTGAATATATGACTCAGACTAAAGATACCCTCTCTTCAAAGATAATTGAAAAACTACCTAGACTCCTTGGAGGTGACTCAGTTGATACATCGCCTTAATCTCACCAACTTCAAGGTCTTTAAGCAGCAGGAAATCCTGCTTCATCCGGGAACGACAGCAATCGTAGGACCGAATGGCTCTGGAAAGACCTCAATATTAGAGGCAATTGAGTTTGGTTTGTTTAGAATGGTCACCAGGAAAGAGAAGAAAGTCCCAAGGCTTGAGGATCTCATAAGTCATGATGGAAAACGTGCAATTGTAGAGCTTGACTTCACCGCGCCCGTCAACCGAAGGGAGTATAGAGTCGTACGGACAATTCACCAAGGAGGAAAAACAGCTGAAACCAAGGCGGATCTCTTCTTGAAAGGAGAAAAAGAGCCAGAAACAAGTGGTCCTGCACGTGTCGATAAGCATATCGTCGATCTTTTGGGAATGGACCGTAATGCCTTCTCGACATTGACCTATGTGAGACAAGGAGAGATTGATAGGCTTTCCAGACTTGCTCCCAGAGAGAGAAGGACAGATCTATACAGCATGATGGGATTGAGTATCTATGACAAATACAGTGCTAAGGTACAGAAATATCTGAAAGAGTACAAGAAGGAAATCAACTCACTATCAGAAACAAAGAAGACACTGGAACAAATGCGTCACCACCTTCCATCAAAGATTGAGGTTGAGGAGGCGCTTAAGGCTCTAGACAGATTAACGATTCAGTCGAGAGAAGCTGATAGTCTTGAGAAAGTGAGAGGAATAATAGAGAGAATACTTGGTTCAGTCAATATGGTTGAAACGCAGCTCGCTTCTTCAGATTTCTCAACTAAACCTGCACAACTTGAGGAAGAGTCGGAGATTGCAAAACATCTACGAGTGCTCTTAGAAACCATTCCGGATGTTGCAGAGAATCAACTTCGTCCTCATATACGGACTGAAGCAAGATTATTGTTTCGCGAGATCTTCGGAGACCGTTACAGTGATCTTGTCATTGATGATGACTATGAGATAGCTCTGTATGACTTGCAAGGAAATAGAGTCTCACTCATTGCGGCTTCAGGTGGAGAAGATGTCTGTGTGAATTTTGCTCTTCGAGTAGCTGTGAATACAGCTCTACAAAAACACTCAGTGGCAGGACCACCACCCGGTCTCATCATTTTGGATGAGCCAGGAGCTGGACTTGACGAGCAGCGTCGTAGATGGCTCCCGGAGGCTATTTCTCGTCTTGATGTGGTTCATCAAGTCATAGTCGTTACACATATGGAAGAACTCAAAGGAGCCACAGAGCATATCATCTCACTCACACCTCAGGGCAAAGGAAGACAACCCCT
>JAEOUM010000155.1 GCA_016839275.1 Candidatus Thorarchaeota archaeon | reverse complement strand
TGACGATTTCACTTACTTCAGTATTGACAATGATGGTATAGTGACAAACTCGACTCCTCTATTAGTAGGGACATACGGAATCCTAGTGTTTACAAACGACACGCAAGGCAATATTCTGAGCGGATCATTCACTATAACAGTTCAGGATACAACAGAACCTATTTGGATTATAGAGCCAGAGGACAGGCTTTTATCTTACGGTGAGTTGTTGGATTATCAATTGGATGCTTTCGACCTTTCAGGGGTAGCAACTTGGACACTCAACGATACAATACACTTCATGATAACATCCACAGGAAGGATTTTCAACATTGTCGAACTAGCGCCTGGGAGCTATGGACTCACAGTGACAGTTCTAGATATCTATGGAAATCAACTTAGTACCAGTTTTAGTATCACAATGCAATCTGCTACAACAACGACAACCACAACGACGCCCGGAATTACGACTTATTCTGGTGATATTCTAGTGGTGGCTGCTGTCTCATCAGTAGGAGGTGGTCTGGTCATGATAGTAGTCATTGGACTACTGTTCAGGAAGAAATTATTTGCTGGTCAGGGAGGTTGATTTAAGGGCTAGCTAAACAGCGTCTTTCCCCGTATTGACGGCATACTAAAGATTTAGTATGTGTTACATGAATCAAGGTATCCTATCAATAATGCGCTATCTGGCGCTCTCTTGTGTATCAGCTCTGGCAATTGCAGGAATTATATTCATGATACTCTGGATATCACCTTTCATACTGTAAATACTTCTCAGTAGCATAAACTCGAAGCGTTGGGAACTAATCAGAAAATTGCATCAAAGTAGGGGAGTTGGTCTAGGATGCCAACTCGTTTGATGTGAATTTTACTTCATAGTCTTGACCCATTCGATGACTGGCTGAGAGTTCCAGCAATGTTTTTCTGAATATTCATTAGACATATGACACGATGAGGGCACAGACACCATGACGATTGTGTTGACGTATACCAAGAAGGAGGGAATCAAGGAACAGGCTGAGTTTGAGGATGATGTTATCCAGATTGATCTCGGTAAGAAAGGAATATCTACTATCAACCTAACTCCCCTGGCTTCCTGTACCAACCTCCAAAAACTCTGGTTGGACGAGAATCAACTACTGTCCATCGACCTAACTTCTCTCGCTTCCTGTTCCAACCTGCAGGAACTCTATCTGTACACTAACCAGCTCAAGTCCATCGACCTAACACCACTTGCATCCTGTATCGATCTGAAAGCACTTGGTCTTGATGAGAATCAGCTCGAGTCCATCGATCTGACACCAATTTTTAACTGTGCTAATCTGCAAACTCTCTACTTGAGCGATAACCAGCTCCAAAACATCGATCTCTATCCTCTCAGCTCATGCCAAGAATTGCAGGAACTCAGACTATTTGGAAATCCAGTACGGACTCTTGACCTAACTCCTCTTGTTGGCTGCAATAATCTAAAGGAACTTTATCTCCCATGGAGCGATGTTGAAATCATCGAAAGCTGCTATTCATGGCTCAAACTTGAACGCGGCATAATAGTCTATCAAAGACCAACAACTCCAATTCCCTGGTATTTCCTCCATAGAGTATCTCAAAAGTATAGAAATGATACTCGGGTCCAGCAGGATATTCTTTCTGGATTAGGTCTAGGTAGCTATGGATTCATAGACACAAGTTTCTATCATGATTTTTTAGCGATACCACCTGAAGCAAATCTAGTGACAGCATGTCAGAGGATAATACCTCTACTTCTTGAAAATATCGTCAAAGCCATCGGGAATGGAAATGCCACAACAGGATTGATGGTGGAAGAGCTATTTGGTCAACACCAAGAGATAGCAGATAGATTACCAGAGATTATCGAACTACGTGATGCTGAGATACAGAGGGTCAAAATTGCGGTGAAAGACAATGCAGTAGACCTACGTGAGCTCTGGTTGACTGCTTACGGATATAATATCCTAAATGCGCTTGATATAGGTCTCAGTACCAATTTGAATACTCTCGAACAAATCAAATCGATTCTTGCAGAAATGGGATTTGAATTGAAGACAGGAAAAGACTCAGAATCCGGAGTAATAATGAGCGAAGAGCTAAAACATACGATATGGTGGATAGTGGAAAATAGAAACAAAACATGGGTTGAAATTAGCAACAGACCCCAAGAGGACTTTGACATCGATGAGGAAAGATTTCCTGAATATGAAAGACCCCTTGAATCACAAGAGAGAGCAGAAACTGCCCCAATAAGTGAAGATAAGCTAATTACCCGCTTTGCGAGATATCTGAATGGACCCATGGGAAAGACAGTTCTAGAAAATTTACAAGAAGGAGAACACTTCACACTTGAAACCTCTGGACATAGCCTTAGAGTTACAAAACGAAGAGGAAAAGCAGAGGTAACTATTGTGAGGCCACCAGCTGAATAAATCAAGTTGAAAGTTTGCATAAAAAGAAGAAGTTGAGCTGCGATATCTGACACCCAGCTCCATCGTTGAGAACCTATTTCATTGTCTTGACCCATTCGTAGACAGGAGCAGTAGAAGCGGTTTGACGAAAAATGAAATTCTTCGGTTTACGTTGTTCGAAGGATTGATGTTCAAGAAGAATCCAAAATCTCGCGAGGCAACCTGAATTGATAGCAGACTTACCTGATGGACTTAGAGAATCAGGTGCAATCGAAGTCAGAGAAAAACTCGGAACTATCTCTGGCGGAGTTATCCTCGATGTAGGCACACACGATGGTGACTTCATTAACACGTTGATGAAGACTCTGAGGGAATACAATTCATTCGTAGGAATAGACATCTCAGCAGATGACTTAGAGAAAGCAAGAGAACAATTCAAAGATGCTCCAGTGGATTTGATAGAAATGAATGCTGAGACGATGTCATTTCCAGACAATCATTTTGATACAGTATGTATCTCATACTCAATCCATCACTTGGAGAATATTGATACTGTACTAGCTGAGATGTATCGCGTGTTGAAACCCGGAGGCAATTTCATCATCCAAGAATTGTATTCTGATGGGGAACAGACTGAAGCTCAGCGATTGGATAGGGATAAGCATAATCTGAATGTGAAGATCGATACCATCCTAGGCATCCCTCATTTCGAAGCTTTAACTCGTCAGAGATTGAAAGACTCAGTCAACAAGGTTGGTCTGAGTGCTATAGAGATCTATGAGTCGTCATGGGCTGTCAAATGCCTATTCTGTGAAGATGCACCCGATTGTGAAAAACCACTGAGAAAGGAGAATGTCGACTTTGTAACAAAGGACATTGATGCTGATTTGGCTCGAATAATTGATCATCCGTCTTATGATGAATTAAGGAAAGAGGGAGAATCAATCAAAGAGAGAGTCAAAGTTACAGG
>JAEOUM010000007.1 GCA_016839275.1 Candidatus Thorarchaeota archaeon | reverse complement strand
GGTCTAGCACTCGACCCATCCATTGAGTTCCCTCTACGGGTTTCAGGAGAAAAAGACAAGGATAAGGATATCTTCGATTCTATAGAAATGGATCTTGGATGGTAACTGTAGTATCATATTTCAAAAGACAGACCATGCAGTCTTGTTCATGGCATGAATCCTAGCTGATTCGAATAAGAAAGGTAGGGCGAGTCTCAAGTTCCTTTCACCAGTTTCAGTACCTTTCTGAATTGTTCAAATCAGAAACATAATCTATCGTGCTATCTGCAATTGGTGAATCATCTCTGAAGAAATAATCTAGGGGAAGAGTAACTCCAAAAGCGGAACCTCTCCGCACTTGCGATTCGGTCCTGTTTGGTATGCTTGGATGCTTTGTAAGGGAGTACACAGTTCTCATAGGAGTTTCATCAACATGGATATGAACTTGAGCTGAGCTAGCCAATGTCGTCCCAACAGGAGGGTATTTCGCTGGCTTGGCTTTGATACGTGTAGAGATCAGAGTGACAAGATTGTGCCTAAGAGTGAAGGCATTAATCCTAGCAGCAATATGTGTCATCTGCCTAGTTCTTTCAGCATCTAGGCCTTCGTTGACGAACAAATCAACAAGACCTGGAAGGATGAGTAGCTTTGCAGGAATGCGTTCAAAGAACTCGTCAAGATGATTGATGACCAAGTCATAAGTCTGTGTTGAGTTGAAGGCACGGGAGAGATAGATCATATCCATTACATTTTCTGGTTCAAGTCCAAGCTGGAAGGAGATAGCGCGCAGGTTCACAAGGTCAACCATATTGGAGCTATCAATCATGACTGACGGACTGGAGAATCCTCCATTTGTTAAGGGAAGTTGTGCATGAACAGCGGCTCGTAAGAGATCATTATGAAGTCGGGTAGATCCATAGAACAGATATACAAGACCGGTTTCGAATCCACCATCTAGCAAGCTATCCAAAGTGGGAGTCCCTGTTTTACACATGATTCGTTGGACTTTATCTGCAGTCTGGAAAGGTGCCAGTAACATTATTGTCAATCCCGATTCTCTTTTCATCCAATACTGGGTTAGGGTAAGACTAGAGAGATTCGATGGAATGTTTTACAATTCGGAATGTTTAGACGGGTATTGACAGCAAACCAATTAGGGTAGATTGGGTAATTCTGTAGGACCTTAATAGGTCGGGATATTGACATCTATTACAATGTCCAAACTCTGAAACATCTCTTCATTCCTTTTGATAAGTGTAAATTGCCTCAAGGAGATCCTGTTACGCTTTAGGCAAATGAGAAGAACCTGCGAATTCTCTCTGCATGTTTGCCAGGGAAGATTATGTGATGATTTGCCAGTGAACGTTCAAGAAAATATCCAACATCCTCGTCTAACTTTACTCGGACCTGTGTTCTACAACCTGTTTCATTCACCAGGTTTTCGACAATCTCACCATCCGAAACCCAGTACTGGCCGAGGTCATCACCAAAGACTTTGAACACAGTAATATCTTGTTGTTTCAAAGTCCCACGAATGCCAATGCTCAGTCCAGTTTCAAAATGAGATGTAATCTCATAGCTCTCTGCAAGTTTGGTGGGAAGTGTACAATGTGCAAAGATTGCAGTGTTTTCGCCTCTATCAACATGGGTTACATTCGACATGAAACCAAGTCGACCAGTGAGCATTCGCCCTAGCATCATAGTGAAGGTTGCTGGAACATCACCTTCGCATCCAGCAGTTGACTCTTGAAGATCATTCAGAAGAGAGAGTGCAAAACATCCTGATACACTGGTTTCCATGAGAAGACTGAAGCATTCAACTGTTACTGCATTTAGGTTCTCTTTCTGAACAAGCTCCTTCAGTGCTTGTGCTACCAAACCAGCTTTTCGAATCTCATCATCAGAAGGAGTGCATGAGGTGGAAGACTGTTTGAATGAGTCCACATATTCTGAGTTTCCTGCTGACCTTGCTGACTCAATAAGTGAGTCCAATGGTAATTGCTTGGTGGTCAGCCCCCAATG
>JAEOUM010000154.1 GCA_016839275.1 Candidatus Thorarchaeota archaeon | reverse complement strand
TTGGCATCGTTGAACGCGAAGTTCAACTGCTTCAAGAAGTTACGAGATAGATCACTAATCTCGATTCTCAGAAGGTAGATGTCTTCACTGGCTACAGGGAATAATTTTACCACTTTGTCCTTGTGATGCAGCACCGTCAATGCCGCCTTCTCCCCGATGTCAGCTACGAATTCGGCTGGAAACTCCACAGGTTTGCCAGCTGTCAATCTCAAAATTATCGCAGATGTCGCGCCTTCCTTATCCAATACCAAAGATACAACACGTCCTTCTTGGTCGTTACTTCGCTTTGATACGTTCTGTCTATATATAACTTATCTGTCGAAAGGCCTTTTCGGATTTAAGGGTAGTTTTGAGCGACGCTATCAATAAATTCGAGGGAAAACCGTATCTTATCATCAAAATCATGATTCGGAATCTATAATTGGCACTATGTAGCCTGTTCATGCAGGAGAGAGTATGCTTGAATGCGCGTCTATCACAATTTCTAGGTATCATTCTTGTAGTGCTCAGCGGAGCCATGACACTAATTGTGTATCAAGGAGTGCTTGATGTTCCTCAAGATGATATACTCATCCTGATTTCATCTGGATTGATTGCTTGGGGCATTCTTGGCCTACCTGAGCTAATCATAGGACTTTGGTTAATCGTAAAAGGAACACGCGAGGCACGGATTCATGATGTTTCTGGATCCTTAATTCCACTTGTTCAGAAAGAGGGACGGATTGGGGTTGCAGCTGCCGCTCGAACACTTGGTACAGATCAAGAAGCAATTGTAGATGCTGCTGAAAAGCTTTCAAGAAGAAGATTGCCACTTGTTTACCTTGACAGAAACTCATCGGAGATAGTCAGTCCAGGTGCTGTATCCCTTGAAGAGAGTCTGCTACATTTACTATACGCACAGAGACGGATGACCTTTGATCAGGTTTCCAAGGTCACTAATTCTACAGATGAACAGATAATTGAAGCAGTGGCCAAACTAACACAACGTGGAAAATTCAGAGGTACCATTGATAGAAATTCGCGCGTTATCTACACCCAAGAAGCAGTTGCTCAACTTAGCAAGGCTATCACATCGTGTCCCAATTGCTCAGGAAAACTTGAGGCTCCAGTCCTTCCTGGTGAGGAGGAAACTTGTCCATACTGTGGTCACATGATTACTAATAGACTGAAATGAATCTTGGATATATTCATTCAACTTGTTCAATAATTAGAATCATATTTTTCTCGGATAAATGCATGAGTGGCTCTTATCAAGAGGAGGGACTATCTATAGGACGATTGTCATTGTATGCTGTTTTACTTCTGCTCATGTGCTCAAACGTTCTTCAAGTACATATTTTCCAGCCAACAGGACTTGAAACAAAAGCCGCTGAACCCGATAGTCCTATCAGGTCACTCGCTTTGTCAAATACAGACCAACTTGTCGAGTTGACTTGGACATCGCGCTGGGAGTCCAATCCTCAGATGGTATTCAATAATTCTGAGCTCATAGGCGGCCATGTTATCCTCAACGCCACTTTCCTTGGTCAAGAGGGATTTCTCGAACCGTATGAGATGACATTGAATATCACAGGATTAAACTCAACGATCATGAGCACGAGTAGCTCTATAGTCTATGATACATATCCTTCTAGATTCAATTTCACTACTTCTGTAATAATCAGAATAGAGAATGGTATAAATACCACAATTATGAGAATATATAACGACCTCTCTATCTGTAACTTCTTCAAGCCACATGTCAAAGTGAATGCACCTATTGAAATAAGCCCACATTACTTTAGCATCTCTTGGTCTAGTAATGATAAAAATGCCAATGACACTGCTTTCTATTCAGTCTGGGTGAGTAACGATGGTGGTGAATCGTTCATGTCGCTTAAGCTGAACACCACCACTACTTTCTATCTATGGAATACAACTGGTTGGCTTGAAACCGACTATACAGTGAGAGTTCGCGCTTATAGTGTGGATCTCTCCTATTATGGAGGTCCGTTTGTAGATATCCCCACAGACTATTGGCCTGGAGACTATTCGGACGGATATTCGTTTTCGTTCGTCCACGACGGCCTATTTGGGACTGCAGATATAGGTGTTTTTCCAGCTGGTGATTTATCCTTCTTTAGAGGCAGCGTAAACAATCAAATTGAATGGCACCTCCTGATCGAACATCCTGGTTTTCCCCCTAAGCGCATTCCGAATGTTATCGATTATGAAGTGATTCACAACGGGAATAGTTTCATCAACGGTACTCAGTCTATAGGATCTGACTATCAGTATACATACATTAGGATTCAAATTGATGGCCTTGATGTAGGCGCTCATAATTTTACACTGACATTTACAAATCCTGGAGATAGTGGCGGAATTGTAGTCGATACTGTACATGTCATTGTTTGGTTGAATTTCGAAATATACATAGCAATTGGAGCTGGACTCAGTATTCTTTTACTGATGGTTATCGCTCTTGTTGCCAAATCAAGAAGAAGGTAGATTTTATCGGGCTGTTCCTAAATGTGTCTAATCAACCAGCTATCGAGAATCTTGTCCTGTTCAACGATAATGTATTTGTCAAACAGATTTGCAGATAGACATGAGTGATTAGGCAAGATTCGAATCAAATCAGAATTATTGAATTGGGTATTTAACTCCCCTTTGACCATCACCTTTCCATGCTCCTGTGTTAGCGAATCAATATTGACACCGCTCATTAGAATACATTTGTCATAATCTTCAATCACTTGACCAAAACCACAATTGGGGATTTTGTGCGCTGGGCCTTGATCCTTCGATAGAGCTGTAGCTCCTGCATCTATAACAATTCTATCTGAATAGGTTCCAACTACGCTTGCTAAAACTGTAAGAGCGCAATCACTCAACTTGCATGTTCCTAGAACCACCTGTGTATAGTCATAGAATACGTAATTGCCTGGACGTATCTCTGTAATTTCATCGAGAAATGTATCTGCAAGTACTACGGTTGGAGTAGATCCAATGCTGATAACCTCTGGAGAGAGACCATTTCTCCCCAATATTTGTGCAAAATCAGCCATTACCTGCTGCTCTTGCTCAGCTATTCTCTTGATCTCATTTACATTCTTTGTAAGGTAAGAATGGCCTGCATGAGTCAGAATGCCCTTGAATGACAGATTTTGGGCATCATCGATTTTTTTCACAAGGTTTACTGCGGCATTACTCTTAGGATCGATTCCACAGCGGTGATAGCCGCAGTCCACTTTCACCATGACTTCAATTTCACTCTGGACTTCATGGCTAATTTTATCCAACTCATTGACAATGGTTGGACTATCCACAAGAATCTTCAGAGATATTTTCGAACTTAGTTCGAGAGCCTTCTGAATCTTATTTCTCGATATTGGTACTGCATATGTGATATCATCAAAGCCCGCTTTTGCAAAAATCTCTGCTTCTCCCAGTGTAGATACGGTAATCCCTTTGGCGCCTCTCTCAACTTGCATCTTACCGATCTCAATGCATTTGTGAGTCTTGATATGAGGGCGTAAATCGAGATTGCTCTCTTTAGCTCTCTTGGCCATTTTATCAAGATTCATCTTGAGTCTTTTATAATCAAGAAATGCTGCAGGTGTCATGAGGTCTGAGTTCTGTGTGATAGACATATAGACTCACTATACTAATTCTCTATCTGCAGAACTAAAAACTCTCGTGTTTGTTGAGCGGAACTGTTTTGAAGAATTCAGATATTACTAAAATTCAGGTGTTGATTTTGGATACAATTCCAAGAATTCTCATTGAGATGTTTGAACGAGAAAGTAGCCAGGCTCAATTTGTGCTTGCCGCTGCAAACGGTGTGAATCCTCAATTCTCTCCATTTGAAGGCATGAGGTCTCTTGAGGACTTGGCGAATCATCTCGCTCAAATTCCAATCCTTGATTTTAAGTTCTATTCAAAGAAATTCGAAGATTTCGAAGAAGTTCGTGCAATGGAAACAGAGCTCAAACGTTCGTCAATAAAGGAGATGCGGAAAGTCTTCGATAAGGGCATCGAGACTATAAAGGATTGCATATCCGACCTAACAGATGAAGAAGTAGTGAAAGCCAATTTGAAGGCTTTCTATGAGCAGGGGCCTGAAAAAAGCTGGACTCACTACATTCCTGAGATCACAACACATCTAGCAATGCATAAGATGCAGCTCTGGATGTATCTCAAGATGGCTGGCGCTCCTGTGAGCATGTGGACATACTACGGCGTCCCTCGGGACTAAAATCGGTATCTAAGTGATTCCGTGCTGATCTCCTCGAATCCGACGACGGAGATTCAGCTTAATCTCATCCATCTTGTCCGCAGCTCGGCTCTTCTTAGGCCAGAACTCTTTGATCTCATCAAAACCGTGGACATCCCAATATAGAGGGCAAGCTCCGTAGCAATAATCGAAATGTTCACATTCTTTACAGCCTTGGGGTGCAAAATCCTTAGCCCTCCAAAATTGGCTCGCTCTATTGTACCATACTTTCTCGAATCCTTCATGTAGTAGGTTACCAACAGGTTCATTGAAACTTGAACATGGTAAAAGACCACCTTCTGCATCGACTGAGATGAGACCATCGCAGCACGCGCAACTCTTAGCTCCTAGACCATTAGCAATCGGATTAAAGAGACACACCGGAGTAGGCGCATACCAAACGAATTGAATTCCTTTCTTATTTGCTCGATGTTTCACACGTTTGACGATGTCAGCAATCTCGGAGTATTTGACCTGGAGCTCTTCACGTAGTTTCGCAGCAGTGCCAGTATAGATTACCATATTCATGCTAAAATACGAAAGTTTGAGTTCATCAGCCAAAAAGTCAACAAGGTCTTCAAGCCGATCCAAATTTGGACGACAAATTGTCGAGTTACAGTGCGTATAGATGTCTGTTTCTCGCAAGTTCTTGATTCCTTGTACTGTCTGCTCGAAAGCACTTGGAATCCCCACTATGTAATCATGTGTTTCAGCATCAGGGCCTTCAATCGAAACCTGAGCACTGTTTAGCCCTGCGTCAACCAGTTTCTGAACGAAACCTTTGTCACTGCATCGGCGACCATTTGTGATTAGATTCACTCGAAGTCCTTTCTTCCTACCATGACTGATTAACTCGAATAGGTCGTCCCGCAGAGTGGGCTCTCCCCCTGTGAATGAGAGGCTTGGGGCTTTTGCATCATCTGCTATGATATCAATAACCTTCTTCACTTCTTCAGTTGTCATCTCGCCGGTCTCTCTGAATGGCGAGAAAGCATAACAGAATCTACATGCATTATTACATCGATATGTGAGAGCAATCTCGCTCAGAACTGGATATTTTATCTCACCCGTTCCAAACGGCACTATCTTGGCAGTCTTGTATGAGTAGATGTTTTGATTGCCAGAAACCATGTTTCTCAGATCATCGACAAATGCCGCTAGATCATTTAATACAACTTGCCTTTCCGCTCCTAGTTCAACAAAATAATCAATGATGCCTTCAACTCTCTTCCCTTCAAATAGAAGACGAAGCATTCGCATTGCAGTTTCATTCAAGTTCATGACCTTGTTTGGCCGTAGAATCAGAAGATTATCCTCAGGTCGGGGGAAGAAGTAATCCTTCACTTCCGAAATGAATTCTGGAATCCATGCAAGATCTTCAACAGTGAAGTTATACTGAGGGATTGGTCTTGAAACTGGCATCTTGAATTCCTTGGTGTTATTCATCTTAAGCATTCGGTTGTGTGTGATAATGTCATATTAATCTGAAAGGCTTAAGTGCTCCCAATCTCTTGATAGAATATGCATCGTTGAGGAGTGTGTTCAATGAGCACAAATGA
>JAEOUM010000153.1 GCA_016839275.1 Candidatus Thorarchaeota archaeon | reverse complement strand
TGCTGCGACAATATGTTCAATCGATTTATTTGACTCAAGAAAGTCCTTGACAATTTCTAGGACTTTATCAGTATGTTCTTGAGATGCCTCTTCAACATAGAAGGTGTCAACTTTCATGTTGTATGTATTGTTGCCTCTCCTACTTGAAACTTCCTTCTAGGGTTCACCAATCTGTTTTGCTCTAACAAACCACTCGATGACTGCAAAAGCCATCAGTACTACAACTGCAAAAAAGAAATCGACTGCACCATCAGTAATAGTCGAAACAACCCATGCAGCTAGAACTGCAACGACAAAAGCTGCAACTAGACGAACAACATAATATTGGAATCGGTCATCGGTACTTGATTGCTCAGTTTCTTCTATTTGTTCTAATGCAAACTCTTCCGCTATATCTTCCGGTGTACCAACCTCATCAAGAACTTCTAATACTAGATTCTTATGACTCTCTGTTGGGTTATCCCTTATCTTGTCAGTTAGAGCTTCATAGATATGGGATCTGAGATCCGCAATTAGATCTTCAGCGGCAAAACTATCTGGAAGAAGCCGGGAAGTCTTCCTGATATAATCCTCGATAATTCTCTCAGTTTCTCCATCAACCATTTCCTAGAACCTCCAACTTTTCAAATATACTCCCTACTAGAACAGTGAGCTGTCTATAAACACGGTCGCCTTCTCCAGTCAAGACGTAAACTTTTCTACTCGGTCCCGAATCAGATTTCTCATCGTAAACATTGAGAAGCCTTTCCTTACGAAGCCTGTGGAGAATCGGGTAAAGGGTTCCTTCCTTTATCTGTAACAGACCATCTGTTCGCTGTTCTAATTCCCGAGCAATGCCATATCCATGAATTCCTGATTCATGACGTTTTACGATTGCAAGTACTGCGTATTGAAGAACACCTCTCCTGAATTCTACCTTCCAAGTTTCTTCAAAACTGGGTCCTTTCTGCAACAGATACAATCCTCTCAGGCGTTCGGAGACAGGTTTACGTAGATGTCCTTAAGGTTGTCTATCTTAGACTAGGTCTGCATCATGACGGCGACCTTGAATAAGAGACCTAAATTCTCTCCAGATCGTAGATGAATACTTTCTTGGTTCTCTGATGAGGAGATAGAAGAATGAAGCAACAAAACGAAGAATTCCACTCAGGATGAGCATTATGAATACAGCGAGATATTCACTACTGAATACCACAAGGAGTAGCTGACCTAAGAGACCTGCTAAGAACGATCCTAGGAGATAAACGATTCCGGTAAATGTATTGAATACAGCAATGTGTGAACCTCTTTCTGCAGCCGGTGCAATATCATAAATATACGCAGTAATTGCATTGAATGCCGATGCTGTGCAGAATCCTGCAAGAATATTCGCGGCATATACAATCCAAACATTCCATGCAAAAGCATACATTATAGGGACCAAGAACAAGAATCCTCGCCCCAAGAGAATCAAAGGCTTTCTACCAACTCGATCGCTTAATCGTCCGAAAGGTATGGTGAAGATAACTGTTGAAGTAGTCATGAGAGCTGAGGCTAGGGCAATTTCAAATATCGAATTTCCCAACCACTCCCTCTGTACAATAATGAAGTATGGCCATGCCATCGACATTGCGAATGAGAAGAACACTGCGACAAAACTAAATCTTCTGAAATCACCAGGCCGTGATAGGAGCTTAAGCAGAGGCGGGAATCGTCTTGGTCCATCATGTTTTCTAGGCTTTTCTTTGATTGAGAGGGACAGTATAGAGGATGTTATACCAATAACTGCAGTAAGGAAGAATGGGATATAGTATGCCTCTCTCCACATCTCAACCGACGGAAAGAGAATAAGTCCGAGATCACCAAAGGAAGATCTCAATATGGGCAGGATCCCCGGAATTCCTGCTAAAAAGCCGGAGATCATTGTCGCTACAAGTGAAGCAACGTTTGTAATCATTCCTAGTTTCCCAAGTTGGTCTCCTCTATTCCTCTCCCCCATGAGACCCCCCATTAGCGATAGCCAAGTTGGAATTTGTATACTGAATAGAATTGACTGAATTGCATACATAGCTATCATGTCGATCGGAGTTGCAGCCCAGAGGAATAAGTAAACAAAAGCGAGTCCCATCATTGTCCCAAAGGCAACAAATGCTTTTGCATGTCCAGCTCTGTCCGATGCTGCACCCCAGGCTGGCTGAAGAACTGCTGGAGCCACATTACCTACGCTTCTGAAAGCTCCTAACTGTGCGAAATTTAATGATCCATAGAGGTTTGTCTGCATATCTACAAGGTATGTTTGTAGGAAAGGAGCATGAAGACCTAAGGCAAATTGAGTCAAAGCCCCAACGACGAATGCTTTCGCTGGTAGTTTTGGTTCTTCAACAGTAACTAAGGTCTCTTCAGTCAACACAAGTTCGCCTTAAGTGCAGGCGTCAATAAGTTCCCTTAATAACTGTAATTCTACTCACTACCAACTCATATGGTCATAAACCGTCAAACTATTATTCACGCAGCTTTGAGTAAATGCTAGGTTGTGAGAGCAGAAAGATGCTCGATGAATCGATATATAGATCGAGAATTATCCAAGTTCAGAAGCAGTTGAGTGACACAGATGCGGACTTCGCACTATTAACACCTACTGCAAATTTTCAATATCTTGCTGGATACCCCTATCAAATGCGGGAACGGCTTGTTGCTCTCCTCATTCGGAAAGGTGCTGAACCGGAGCTTATCGTTCCAGCATTCGAGGAATCTGACCACTCTTCTCATACTTGGATAAAGGAGGTCATACCTTGGGAAGAGGATGAAAATCCATATGCCATAATTACAGAAATGGTTGGAAAACGAGGTAATGATTCCACGATTCTTTTGGATGAGAACCTCCCTCTGGGGGTTTATTGGTCACTAGAGAAAGCTTTTGGCCAATTCAAAAAGGTACTATCGATTACACAATCTTTGAATGCACTCCGAATTGCAAAATCAGAGCATGAAGTTGCTTTGATGAGGAAGGCTGGTCATATCATCGATGACGCTGTAATGAAAGCTTTCAGAGACGCAGAGATTGGGATGACGGAAGTACAGATTAGCCAAATTGTACAAGGGGAAATAATTCGTCAAGGTGCAACTCCTTCATTTGCTACAGTGCAGTTTGGCAAGAATAGTGCTTTACCCCATGCTGATTCGAGTGCAAGGGACCTCCGTAAGAGTGATGTGATCCTAATGGACTGTGGTTGTTCGTTAGATGGATATAACACTGATATGACCCGTGTTGGTGTTGTAGGTGAACCAACAGAGGAGATTGAGCTAGTATACTCCATTGTAAGAAAAGCTGAAGAGACTGCCATAGAAAAAATCTCACGGGGAATGGCCTGCGGCAGTGCAGATGGTATTGCTCGACGAATAATTGAGGAAGCTGGTTATGGTGACTACTTCACACACCGCTTAGGTCATGGGATTGGTCTTGAGGTGCATGAACCCCCCTATCTTGTGCGTGGAAATGCACAGGAATTAGGTGTGGGTATGTGCCACAGTGTTGAACCTGGTATCTATTTAGAGGGACAGTTTGGGATTAGGATTGAAGACTTGGTTTACATTCGTGAAGATGGTCCTGAGGCAATAACCTATTCACCAAAGGATTTGATAATCTTGAATCCTCAATGATCACTCTGCATCATTGCCTTTAGAATCTGAAGGTTGATTCTCGGATTCTTGTGATACACTATCTTCTGTTTCTGTCTTCTCTTCCTTTGCTCTCTTCTTCATGGCTTCTGCAGACTGCTTGATGAGCTCAGTCATTATGACTGAGTAGATTGCTGGAAGGGCTGTATCAGTTTCAACTCTCTCTCTATACTCCTGTTCAGCAACGCTTCTCGCCTCTTGTAGAGCTTCCTTACTGACCTCCCCTTGCCCAACTCCTGGGCAGTCCTTACTACTAAGATAGTACTTTTCCCCATTAAACTCTAGTGGATATGTTCTGCAGGAAATTGGTCTCGAATATCTGATCTCGCAACCATTTGCCTTTTCATTATAGAAAATGCAGCAAGTACTCTCTGGCTCTTCTTCTAGAGGTTTTCGAGCCATCTCTAAGACTATTCCATCATCCTCACTTGTTGGCATCTTCAATGACACACCTAGTAGGATATTCATGAGATAGCCTTGAGTGGTCCATCTGCCTAAATCTCCAAGCGTGACTGTTACATGTTCTCTGATATGACAGGCTTTGGTTGTACATTTTTGCTCAAGACACTTGAAGTTGTACTTAGACTTCTCAGACATATGCTTCACCAATAGATAGTGTTTGAGGCGTTCTGTTTATGTACAGACTTTAATGTTTTCGAAACAGCTATAGCAATCGGATTTTAATTACACATGTCGGCAGGTTTTTGTATAGCAATAAAACGGATGAAGCACGCCTCAAACAAAATCCCTGTTTTGACCCGGAGTATTCAAAATGGCTCAGAATTCTTGGTACGATAATGATGTCGAGCATGTCTTGAAACGGCTTGAAACCTCTGTTGAGGGTCTCTCTCAAGAAGAGGCGGAGACCAGGCTCGCGCAATATGGACCAAATGAGCTTGTCGAAACGGGAGGAATAAATCCTCTAAAGATGTTCCTCCAGCAATTCATGGACCCTATGGTCATGATTCTGATGATTGCGATTTTAATCTCATTGTTTACATCGCTGTTTGGAATGGAGCACGAGGAGAGTGGAATCATCGATGCACTTGTCATTTCTGCCATTGTGATATTCAATGCAGTATTTGGTTTCGTACAAGAATACAAGTCTGAACAGGCATTAGAGGCTCTGAAACAGATGGCGGCTCCAAAGGCACGAGTCAAGAGGGATGGATTATGGACCGTCATAGATTCTCGAGAGATTGTCCCTGGTGATCTAATAGGTCTCGAACCTGGTGATCTTGTAGCTGCCGATGGCCGTGTGATTTATGCTGTTGGTTTTTCCGCAGATGAAGCACCCTTGACAGGCGAATCAATTTCAGTGCGTAAGATGGTTAACACTATTCACCTCCGTTCACCTGTAGTTGGTGATATGAAGAACATGGTCTTTCAGGGTACTACAATAACCGCTGGAAAAGGAAATGCAATTGTAACATCTACTGGAATGAGGACTCAGTTTGGAAAGATTGCAGAGCTTGTCCAAGAAAGCGATAAATCGATGACTCCTCTCCAGCTTGACCTTGAAGACCTAGGCAAGAAGCTCGGGCTTCTCATTATTGCACTATGTGCCATTGTACTCGCCGCAGAAATTATCAAGAATGTTTCAGACAGTCTTGTAGAGGAATTATTAGCTGCAATCGCCCTAGCCGTATCTGCCATCCCAGAAGGTCTACCCGCTGTTGTTACTATCACTCTTGCTATTGGAGTCCAACGAATGGTCTCGCGAAATGCCATTGTTCGTCGTCTACCTTCAGTAGAGACTCTTGGTTCGACAACGGTAATATGTTCTGATAAGACCGGGACAATCACGAAAAACGAGATGACTGCAACTACGATTTTCGCTAACGGGATGACGATATCTGTAAGTGGCGTTGGATATAATAGGAGTGGATCATTTACTCGTGCAAGCGAACCCTTTGATGTCCTCTCAGATCCGCACACGAAAAAGCTTCTTGAGATCGGGCAACTCTGCAGCAACTCATTACTTCAAGATGAACCTACAAGGAAGTCGGATTGGACCATAGTTGGAGATCCCACAGAGGGGGCATTGCTTGTACTCGCTGAAAAGGCTGGATTGCCCTACAAAGATACAATGGCAAAATTCTCAGAGATATCAGAGATCTCATTCGACTCTGCACGAAAACGTATGACTTCAATCAATAAAGAAACAAATGGTCAACTTATCGCCTGTACGAAGGGTGCTCCTGAGGTTCTTCTACCTCTTTGTACAAGTATTTATGAAAATGGTGAGATTATCCCCATCACACAGGAGATGCATGATTCGATTATTGGGATAAGTGCAGGTTTTGCAGAGAATGCGCTCCGTGTTCTGGCTCTTGCATTCAGACCACTCGAATCAGAGATACCTGAATGGGAGCCAGAGATGGTTGAGCGCAATCTGATTTTTGTAGGAATTGTAGGAATGATGGATCCTCCTCGAGCCGAGGTAAATGATGCTATCAAACTCTGCAAAAAAGCTGGCATTCGTCCCATCATGATCACTGGAGATCACAAGCTTACTGCCCGTGCAATAGCCGTAGAAGTTGGTCTGATTGAGAGAAATGGAGAAGTTCTTAGTGGTGTAGATCTCGATGCATTATCCCCTGAAGAGTTCACTCAAACTGTCATGAGATGCAATGTGTATGCTCGTGTAGCACCTGAGCACAAGCTTAGAATTGTTACCACTCTAAAAGCAAACAACGAAATCACTGCTATGACTGGGGATGGTGTAAACGATGCACCAGCAATAAAGGCGGCAAATGTAGGTATCTCGATGGGCATCAGAGGTGCTGACGTGACAAAAGAGGCATCGGATGTCATTCTGACTGATGATAATTTCGCGACCATTGTATCAGCAATTGAAAAAGGGCGCGAGATTTATTCAAACATCCGTAAGTTTGTTCGTTTCTTGCTCGCTGCCAACTTTGATGAAGTGTTCCTGATATTTACTGTAATCATGCTAGGTTTACCTTTACCAATCACTGCCATTCAGATATTGTGGCTGAATCTTGCCACTGATGGATTTCCAGCACTAGCTCTAGGAGTCGACCCACCCGAGCCTGGAGTTATGAATCGTCCTCCTCGGAAACCAGGCGCAAAGATGATGGACCGAGGAATGGGTTCATTCATTGCTATTGCAGGTTTTGTTGCTTTCTTGGCTTCTGTGACTGTCTTCATGACGACACTGACCATTTATGGTGGATGGATTCCTGGCATAACCGGTCCTGTTGTCGATTGGCACACAGACATCTCAAGTATGACCGGAGTCAGTTGGGAATATATCCTGACCCATGCAAGGTCTGCAGTGTTTGTGAGTGTTGTTACATTCGAGCTTCTGTTTGTATGGAACTGCAGGGATGAATACCATCCTGTATGGAGAACTGAGATACGTGGATCTAAGGTGTTAATGGGTGCAGTGGCTTTGTCGGTCATTTTGACTCTTTTCACAATCTACTTCCCACCTATGGCTGCTGTTTTCCAAACTGTGCCACTAAATTCCATTGATTGGGTGATAGTGATATTGACTAGTATCCCGGCCTTGTTGATTCCGCCGCACATAATCTTTGGTCATCATAAGGAAGCAATGTCAGACTAGGTTGGTAACCTCTTCTCTAACCAGGATGCCATATCCCCTAGGACTAGGTCCTTCTCAGGCTCGACATGTAATTCATGGTAGAGCCCTTCATAGAGCTTCCAAGTTTTATCGCTAGAGCTTAGGTTATCAAAGAACTCTTTACTCCTATCTGGATTGACCGCACTATCTAGGCCAGCCTGTTGAAGGAGTACAGGCATTCGAACAAACGCAGCAGATCTGAACGCATCGTCAGAAGCCTTCAAGCCCTGTATACCAAATCTAGGCGTCACCATCTCGAATCTCAAAGGATCTGTTTCATGCTCTTTTATGACACTAGGACTTCGTGTTAGCTCCTCGTATTTGAGATCACTGGCAAAATACCGCTTCACATTTAGCACGGAGAGGAGTTGGCCTGCAGCCTTTTTGCCCCAACTGATGTCAAGTGTTTGACTTACAGCTGGACATTGAAGGATGAGTCCATCAATATCACTTGGATACTTCACGATATAGCGAATTGCGCTAATGCCTCCTAGCGATGATCCGAAGAGGAATGTTATCTTGTTGAGATACCTGTCTTTGACCTGCATAATCAAATTCTGGATGTCTTCAACATACTCATCAAAATTCATGACATGGCCTTTCAAGCCAGAATAGTGTCCAAATCCTCGCATGTCTGGAATGAATACAGCTAATCCCCGTTCGGCAAAGTACTGACCTACGTTCTTGAAATCGCCAGCGTGACTACCAAGGCCATGAATTACCACAAGGAGGGCTCTTGGATTATCGTTATCAGGACGCCATAATGCCATGAACATATGCGTTCCATCGTAACCAATATACTTGGTTTCCTCGTACTGCATATCTCTCACTATGTGCATGTAGATACTATCTGTTATTTATCTTAGTGTAAAGAGAGAAGAGGATGACCCTGTGGGTCATCTCAATAATCAATCTAGAATCTCATTGGTTTTGGTTCATCGCCTGAATAGTCGTAAAATCCCCTTCCGGATTTTCGACCAAGCCATCCTGCTCTGACCATCTTCCGAAGTAATGCTGGTGCTCTATATTTACTATCCTTGAACTCATCGACAAAATAATCGCTTATGTAGAGTGCTGTATCGAGACCAACAAAATCAAGTAGTGTCAAAGGACCCATAGGCCAATTGAGACCCAACTTAATAGCTAGATCCATATCCTCTACGGTGGCTACGCCCTCTTGAATAGCAAAGACTGCTTCGATGAGCGCTGGTACCAAAAGTCTATTGACTGCAAAACCTGGTGCCTCATTGACGATCACAGTCTTCTTCCCGACCTTGTGCGAAACATCTTCGATTGTTTTGACAGTAGCATCCGCTGTTGCTTGTCCCTTGATAATCTCGACAAGACCCATCACAGGCACTGGATTGAAAAAGTGCATGCCAATGAATTTGTCAGGTCTTTTTGTGACTGCGGCCATCTGTGTTATACTGATACTGGACGTGTTCGAAGCGAGAATCGTGTGTTCCGGGGCTGCTCCATCAACTTCCTTCCAGGTGTCCAGCTTCAGCTTAACAATCTCAGGAATGGCTTCAATTACTAGGTCTGCATCCTTGACTGCCTCCCTCAGATCAAGAACACCTTTGATTCTTCCCAAGATTGTGTCGGCTTCGTCTTGTGTCATCTTGCTCTTTGATACACCCCGGTCAAGATTCTTCTTGATTGTACTCATCCCATTGTCGACGAACTTCTGCTCAATATCTCGCATTGTGACCTCATAACCAGCTTGAGCACACACATGGGCAATTCCGTTTCCCATTTGTCCTGCACCCAAAACTGCAATCTTCTTTATCTCCATTATCAACCGCCTCATGATCTCTGTGAGAGATGCTCTTCGCTCTTTATAGCTACTAAATATGTCTGTTGATGAGGGATTCTACGCAACCTAGACTATCTGGGGCAATGTCTTGCTAACTAGCAACTACAGTTTCTCATATCTGAAAGTGCAGCGTTTGTCTCCCGCTGCTATTGTTTCATAACGAGTGAATTTTATCCATTCATTCACGAAGTTAGCAAAAATACTATCATACTCGCAGAGAATCGGTCCTAGTTCTTCTCGACCTGCCTCTCGAAAAATATCAAAGTAGAGACATTTCTGAATATCAAAACCAAAGCACTTGTCATCCTGCTGGACCTCTAGGACTTTGAAAAACTCATTGTCATAATTAGCTTTGTTTCCCTTTCGTGCCCATTCTATAAACGCACTCCAACTATCTTTGCTTTCTTCAAGTTGTTGGGCTTCGGTTTCATAGAATTCATTGAGCATCTCTTGATAGACAGAGAGGACCGATTCCTTAAGTTGTGAGTAGGATGCCTTTAATTCCATGAGAGCATCGTCAAGAGCCATCACAAAGAGTGAGTTGATACCATGCCGCTTGGCAAGTGGATTCGGCATCATATGTTTGTAGTTGTTATAATGAATTTTAAACTGCCTATCATACAACCTTCGCAGCGCATCCGCTTTCTGCTCGCCATACAACCTCGCGAGCTCCTTTCCTGTTGAGAAAGAAAAGAACTCTATGAGCTGTTG
>JAEOUM010000152.1 GCA_016839275.1 Candidatus Thorarchaeota archaeon | reverse complement strand
TGTAGTCTGTTCTCAGCCTGGTCAAAAGCAATAGACTGAGGACCATCGATGACAGAGTTCGAAACCTCAAAACCACGGTCGCAGGGGAGGCAATGCATATAGGCTGCCTTAGGCCCGGCGATTTTCATCATATGATCGTCGCAGATCCAATGCTTATTTTTGTCAAATACTACTTGGGACTTCTCAAGCTCAGGTTTGCTGTTGAATGGCGGAATGAATTCCTTGCATGTCCACGCCTTTGGGTAGACAACATGTGCACCCTCAAAAGCCTCTTCCATATCATTCACAATCTCAAAGCTCGATTCATTCTCTTCTGAGAAGATCTTGCAGTGATTGATGATTTTGTCATCAAGTTCCATACCCTTTGGATGAGCTAAGACCGTGTCACAACCCATCTTTGTAGCTGCAATAATTGCACTCTGAGGCACTGCCAGCGGTTTGTGAACTGATGGTGAATACGCCCAAGACATAACAAACTTGACACCCTTGAATGTACCAAACTTCTCTTTAATTGTCATAATGTCTGCGAGACCTTGACATGGATGATAGATATCATCCTCCATATTGATAATGGGGATATGGCTCCAGTGAGCAAAATTACGAATGATCTCATTAGCTCGACCATAAATCCAACCAACAGGGTCTCCATAGCATCGAATCGCAATACCATGACCCATTCTCGCCAAAACACGTGCCACATCTGAAACGCGTTCTGTGGAATAGGCTTTCTCATCGCCTTCTAGGGCTGGCGCATAAATCTTGCCAGGATCAAGGAAGTGGGCATGCCCACCAAGTTGAGTCATACCAGCCTCGAAAGAATTGCGTGTTCTCAGACTCTGATTATAGAATATCATAAAGAGAGTCTTAGCATCAAGAAGTTTGTGTGGTTCGCCTATCGCGAATTTTCGCTTTAGGTCCAAAGCAACCTCAAGGAGAGTTTCTATCTCCTCCTTTGAGTAATCAAGCAGGGTGATGAAGTCCCTGCCACGAAAACTTTCTGTTTTTACCATAGTAGGTCACGACCTCTTAACTTTCTACGCTCCTAACAGAAAAAGATTACCTAGTGGTCACGAGCTTTTCAATTAAGTTTACATTTGGCGACATATCCAGATAGAATGGAATTGAATATGACACCTTAGTAGGTCCCTCCCAATCCTTAAGAGTCACTATGTCTACTCTATTGGATCTAATTAATAAAGAAGGAGAGAACATGAAGAGGAAGGTTGTAAACCTCGTCCTCTCGCTCATTGGACCAATTGCATTGATTATCATTTTGACAATGCCTATTGGACCATTAACGGGAGGTCTTGGAATAATACAACCCATTGGCGGTATCTTTGACAATGGTGCTCCAGAACCCGGGTCACAAGTGCTAGCACTACCTGGGTTGGATGCTGAAGTTGAAGTGATTATCGACCATATGGGGATTCCACATATCTATGCTGACTCAACCAATGATGCATTTATGGCATTAGGATATATGCACGCAAAAGATCGGCTGTTTCAAATCACAATGCAGAACTATTTTGCGGCAGGTCGAATCAGCGAAATTGTCGGTGGCTACGCGAACAGCTCGGACAAGTTCTATCGTACGATTGGTTTGAAACGTTCAGCAGAGTTAACCCTGGCTTGGTATGAGGCAAATGCGGCTAGTAATCCTGATGTCAAAGCAGCTCTTGATTCAATGTATGCAGAGGTTGAGGGTGCAAACGCATTCATTCGGTCATTGACTAGTGCTACCATGCCAATAGAATTCAAGATACTTGGATTTACGCCTGAGCTATGGACACCCGTTGACTGTTTCATAAATGCGAAAATGCTGACATGGGGACTATCCGGCGGACTCGAAGACTTTCAACGCCAATGGATTCGAGAAACCTTAGATAATGATACCATGTACAATGACCTGTTTCCTGATCTTATGCCATACACAGAGCCTATAATTCAAGAACAGGCGAACATCAGCTATGCTGAATATCCTCTTGCTCCGGGAATGGCACCAGCAACGGACAATCCCGGTCAATATGCGAGTATGGCACTTGCAGATGAGGTTGTGATTCCAGAAGAAAAGCTGGAAGCGTTGATAAAATCGTTAAATGAAGTCCTTAATCCTTTTGGAGATATGGAGTTGGTCGGCAGCAACAATTGGGCAATCAACGGATCAAAATCGTCCACTGGCATGCCCATATTAGCTGGAGACCCTCATCTAACTCTACAAGCTCCAAGTGTGTGGTATGAAGCCCACATCGTGGTACTGGGTGAACTTGATGTTACAGGTACTACTTTTCCAGGATTACCAGCAGTACTAATTGGTCATAATGATCATTTGGCTTATAGCTTCACAAATGTTGGGGCTGATGTCAACGATATATTTGTTGAACAGATTAATCCCACAAATTCCAGCCAATACATGTACAATGGTGAATACAGAGACTTCACAATACATGAGGAAAACATCCTTACTAAAGAAGGTGAGATTATTCCTTTCTCTGTAAAGGAATCTGTTCATGGTCCATGCATTGACTCCGTTTGGAATACCTACAATTTGGGCATCGAATCTGATGCAAATTTGGCGATGAACTGGACAGGATCTGGAGTGACTCATGAGATGGTCGCGGCAGCTGGATTCATGAGAGCTCAAAACCTGGATGAGTTCATTGATGCTATGTATTGGTGGGACAGTCCACCACAGAATTGTGTCTATGCTGATGATGCTGGAAATATAGCAATGTTAGTTGTTGGCCGTTTCCCTGTCAGAGCAGGATATACTGGGGAGTATCCAGTCGTAGCTCTTAACGACTCTATTGGTATGGTGAGTAATATCCCCTATGCCTACAATCCACGCGAGATTAATCCCTCACGTTGTTTTGTTTCCTCAGCAAATCAGAGAACCATCAATCCTAGTGAATATGGCTACGATATTCTGGGACCACAGGATAACGGATATCGAGGACGACGTATCTTCTATCTCTTAGATAACAACGATGGAATAACCGTTGATGATATGAAACGCTATCAGGCAGATGTCGTTGAGGTTCGCGCGGAAGTTATCGTACCATATGTCATTGCAGCCTGGGATGATGTAGGTGACGGGAATACTACGATATCAGATGCAGTTGATCTATTGCGCGTTTGGGACTTTGACATGGAACCCGACCTTATTGCCCCAACGATCTGGATGTACCTCATAGATGCTATTCACTACGAGACTTTTGACGAGATACGGTCTATCAACACAGCAATACCTCTGTCAAGAACTCCAATTTTGGAAGAGTTAATTGTAACAAATAACTCATACTACTTCGACGATCATTCTACTGTCGGGACAGTCGAGACTCGTGATGATATACTTGTTAGATCTCTATTTACTGCAATTGATAAGCTCACTGTAGAGTGGGCAGATGAAGAAAATTGGGAATATGGCAATCGTCATATTGTCTTCATCGAACATCTAGCTGGCTTTACATATATTGGCGGTGGTTCTCACCGTGGTCAGATTACGCTCAATGTAGCCCCTACTTGGATTGTTACGCATGGACCTTCAACAAGGCTCGTAGCTGACCTCAGCAATATCGAGATGTCCTACATGGCATATCCTGGTGGGCAGAGTGGCAATATGTTCAGCCGGCATTGGGACGACAATTTTGAGCTCTGGTATGCGTTTAACGAGTCAACCGAACAATATGGATATCATGTTCTGTATTTTTATTCGACCACTGATGCGTTTAGGACTGCAGATACTGATGGCACAATGATAGAGAGGACTATCACCTTTGTACCATAGGAGGCTTGGAAATGGGAAAAATAGACGACACGATTCCTGACATTGGATTTCTGCCCGCTTTGGTAATTACCATCGTCTTTGGCATTGTTTTTCAATTACCCGGTGATTGGAAGTTAATGCTAATTGTAGGCGCTCTGGGAGCTCTCTTTGTCAGGAGAATTAGGAAAGCCTTTCTAGTAGGATTTCTAGGTGTGGGACTTGCTTGGGGACTTATCTTTGCCTACCTAATCGCTACTGCTCAAGCTATGGCGGTAGCGGACATGTTCATTGGCCTTCTTGGTCTTGAAGGTCTCGGAGCAATTGTCATCGTGATCAGCATCTTGATCGGCGCATTACTTGGCGGATTTGGCGGTATGCTTGGTAGAGCCATCTACGAGCTGATTGATGAGTTCCTTCCTTCAGATTCCTCCGGGAGCCAAACGCCAAGACCTGAACCCAAATCTAGTGAGGAAGAAATGGCATCTGAACAATAAGCTAATGGAATGCTGAGGCATCAACAGCCTCAGCGTTTTCATTTTTTCTTTTTTGCAACATATAATCCAGCAAGAGCCAAGGCACTAACTGACGCAAGCAGAATCAGTGGAACAGTGGGATTGGATGGACTAGCAAGAGAAACGCTTCCTTCAATCCGCTTAATGTAAATGGAGTCATTGAAGTAGACAACATACCATTTTCCTGTGGAAGGAACATCATAACTCCAAGTCAATTCTGCGATTCCTTTTCTTTCATACCCTGCATCAATGGAGAGCCCTTGGCTCCATGAATAGAATGTTTCCTCATTCATTATTAGGAAATCAATGCCTCCTGAGAGCCAATTGTCATACTTGGTTTGATCCCCGATAAATAGGTCGCCATCGCGAGTGATCTTGAAGGAACCTGATAGAGTATCGCCCTCAACACAATATACCTCAAATGCTTTCCATGACATTGCCTGCAATGAGATATCATGCGCTATCAAAGGTTCAGAGACTTGTGATTGGTTACATGGTCGTGCATCAACATTCACAAATAGAATGCATATTATCACGATCGAGAATAGGTATGCAGTACGTTTCAAATTAACACGACCCTTTTGGACTAGGACCTGTCTTTTTCTTGCTGACTACTCGGATCGCTCATCGACCATCCTATCCATGATTTGCAATGAGTTTTGTCATTTCACATACTAGTATAACACATAATTCATTCTTTCTCTTTGAAGTTTGCGAAATAAATCTACAAAAAATTTAACTATGGTTAATATGAAATCGTGTAAGTGCATAAGGAAGGTCTTTTATTTCCTACATCTCGTACAAAGTAAAATGACGAAGGGTGAATCCATTGCATAGAGAAATCGCAAAGGGCATCTATTATGTTGGCGTTGATGATCATCATACTGAACTTTTTGAAAATCTATGGAGAATCCCATTTGGGGTTTCATACAATAGTTATCTGATTATTGATGAGAAGATTGCCATCGTTGAAACTGTAAAAGGTCCTTGGGCGGATGAGTGGCTAGATAATATCCGTGAAATAGTAGATCCTGCTAAGATCGATTACATAATTCTAAATCACATGGAGCCAGACCATACTAGTGCATTGCCTGACATCGCGAAAATCGCTCCGAATGCGACTCTAATCTATACACCTCGAGCTTCAGATATGCGTAAGTCTTTCTACGATGTAGATCTTAAGGAACATACTGTTGAAGACTTGGAGGAACTCTCACTCGGTACGAAGACATTGAAGTTCGTCCATGTCCCCTTTGTTCACTGGCCTGAGACCATGGCAACTTGGGTCGTTGAGGACAGAGTGCTATTGAGTTGCGACGCATTCGGTGCCTTTGGAGCCCTGAATGGGAAGCATTTTGATGATGAAGCAAACATGGAGCTTGTTGAGCGTGAAAGTAGGAGGTATGTTTCAGCTATTATCACATCTTACTTCAAGTTCGTTCAAAACGCCCTCAAGAAAGTAAAAGATCTTGGACTTGATATCAAGATTATTGCTCCGAGTCATGGAATCATCTACAGAAAGAATCCAATGTGGGTCGTGAACAAATATGATGAATGGAGTAGTCCTGAGCTTGAGAAGAACTGCACTATTGTCTTTGGCACAATGTACGGCTATACTACACGTCTAGCAATGAAGCTTAAGAAAGAATTACTCGAGCTAGGAGTTGAGGTTAAAGTTCACAATGTTTCCTACAGTGAGATGAGCAGGATCATCACAGATACGGTTCGAACTGGAATCATTGTTATTGGTTCACCTACATATGATGCCTTTCCATTCCCCAAAATCTGGGCCTATGTTAACGAGTTACAGGGCAAGCGCTTTGCACCTAGACCAATAGGTCTCTTTGGAACATTTGGTTGGGGTGGTGGAGGTGTAAAGAAACTCCAGAAAACGATTGAAGAGATGAAATGCGAGGTATTGGAACCTGTTATTAGAGTTAGGGGGAGACCATCTGAAGAAGAAACAGAACTGGTCAAGGATTTAGCCAAAGAAATCGCCTCGAGACTCCAATGATAACCATTATGAGAGCCATCGATAAGAGTTAGTCTGGTCTAAAGACAGTCTTATTAACAAGAAAACAGTTGACATAACATTCTCGTCTTTGAGAAGATGAAGATGGAGTATTGACTCCTCTGAGAGAGTTGAGAATAATGAAGCTAAAAGGAACACAGACAGAAAAGAATCTACTGACCTCTTTTGCTGGAGAATCTCAAGCAAGAAACAGGTATCAGAGATATGCGAAAGCCGCAATGAAAGACGGCTACGAATATATCGCGCAAGTGTTCGAGGAGACTGCCAAACAGGAGTATGAACATGCATCACGGTTCTTCAAGTTCATGGATGAGGGCGAGTGTACGCCAGAGATTAAGGTAGAGTGGGACTTCCCGACGGGTCACATAGGAACCACCGAGGAGAACCTTCGTTCTGCAGCAGCGGGAGAGAAGTTCGAGTTTTCTAGCATGTATCCAGGTTATGCTGACGTTGCAGAAAAGGAAGGATTCAGTAAAATTGCACTTGCATGGAGAATGATTGCAAAGGCTGAGATGTGGCATCATGAGAGATATCATGAACTTGCTGAAAGAGTAGCTGATGGTTCTATTCTCAAGAAGAAGGAGAAGATCAAGTGGCGTTGTGCCAATTGTGGTTACATCCATGAAGGAGATCATCCTCCTGAGAAGTGTCCTGCATGTGATCACCCCAAAGGATACTTCTTCCCGCATGTCTTTGTATAATCGTTTAAGAATCCAAAGATCCTGAATTGATATCAGGATCTTTTTCTTTCTTTATTCCTAGGTCTATTCTCCAAAACCTTTCTATTTTTTGGAAAATCTTTGCGCACATCAATAGTCAGTTATTATACGAATTATTTGTTGATGAAGAGACTAAGGTTTATTCCATGAACCATAGCCTTAAATAATGCACAAAAGTTTCGCCCGTTCTGCTGCAGTAGCAGAAAGGCCAACTGGCTCGTGTACCGCGGGTGGTAGTTCCACCATGAAACTGAGAGATTATATTATCCGGAGGCTCTTGCTAGCCATTCCTGTTATCATCGGGGTCCTTGCGATAACGTTTGTTCTTTCATATGTGGTTGGAAATCCAATCACACTATATACTACTGAAAGAACTCCCCCTGAAGCTTATCCAGGTATCATGGCTGAGCATGGCCTAAATCAACCAATCTACATCCAATTCTTCTTTTACTTGAGGGATTTAATGCTCGGTAATTGGGGCTATTCAAGAACAGCAAGAATGGATGTGACTGAAGCAATTTCCTGGAAACTTCCAGCAACTATCGAACTTGCTCTTGTAGCAATGATCTTTGCAGTGATTGTTGGAATTCCTCTTGGAATCATATCAGCAACAAAGAAGGATAGAGCACCGGACCACGTAACTCGTATTGTGGCTCTTGCAGGAGTATCGATGCCAATCTTCTGGTTTGCACTCATCTTGACGTATATTTTCTATTATCAATTCTTCATAATGGGTCTTCCCTTCCTTCCTGAGGGTGGTAGATATTCATACGAATACATACCATATACTCCAATTACGAATTTTGTTCTGGTGGATTCTATAATCACATTAAATGGAACATTGTTCTTTGATGCACTCATTCATCTTATACTACCAGGGTTTGCACTTGGCTATCTCACACTGGCTATCATCACAAGGATGA
>JAEOUM010000151.1 GCA_016839275.1 Candidatus Thorarchaeota archaeon | reverse complement strand
TGTACATTCCGCCCCAAGATATCATTGTGTCGAAAGAAGAGGTCCTTTCAAGCGCCAGGAACTCTCTTCGAGGAAGAGTTGTCCAGATCAATGCTCATGAGTCAACCGCACTCTTGACTATCGATGTGGGTGTGAATCTATTAGTCCAGATTACTCGTAATTCACAGAATCGGTTCAACATTACTCTCGGAGATGAGGTCTATACCACATTCAAGGCGTCTTCTGTACGAATATTCTAAAAACAGGAGAAAACCATTCTTCAAACCCATAGCGATATGTTTTACCGAACATAACACTTATTATTGCCACACAGGATGTGTCAACGGTAATGTCTAGCTCCAAGTCTGAATCCCTCCATCCAAAGGATAATTCTTCAAGCAGTTCATCATATATTGATGAGTATGGAAGACGTATTGACAGCCTCAGAATATCATTGACCCAGAGATGCGGGTTATCATGTTTCTTCTGTCATCATGAAGGGGAAAACAGAGCGAAAAAAGAGATCTCACTAGCAGAAATTGAGCAAATAGTCAAACATGCAAGCACGCACGGAATACGTTATGTTAAGCTAACAGGTGGAGAACCGCTTCTGAGAGAAGATATTCTCGACATCATCAGAATAATCTCACCTCTTGTTCCAGACTTGTCAATAACAACGAATGGTCTATTCTTGGAAGATATGGCGTATAATCTCAAGAAAGCAGGACTCACCCGAGTGAATGTGAGTATTCATTCTCTAGACTTGGACGTCTACTTCAAAATCACAGGGTCTAGGGATTTGGAAAAAGTAAAACGAGGGGTCAAGAAAGCAGTTGAGGTCGGTCTCACCCCCGTTAAGGTGAACATGACAATTCTTCGAGGATTCAATGAGAATAGCATTGGGGAGATGATGGAGTTCACGTCGGATGTAGGGGCGATACTACAGATTATAGAAGTACAGCAGATACCAGTAAGTGGTCATCAGAGGAATGAAAAACTCTGGGTGGATCTAGGGCCTCTTGAAGAGAATTTGAAGGAACGAGCTATCAAAACTGAGAAGCGTAGTCTACATGGCCGGTTTCAGTACACAGTTCCTCTCGATAGACAACGAACAGTGGTAGTAGAGATTGTTAAACCAATGCATAATACATCATTCTGTCGAGAATGTACCCGTATGAGAGTGACCTCTGATGGGAAGTTTAAGCCATGTTTCTATAGGCTAGATAACCTTGTTGAGATATTCCCTCGTGATGAACAGATTGGACAGGATGCAGCAATTCAACAGGCCTTCAAACTAGCTGTATCAAAAAGAGAGCCCTATTGGCGAGATGAACACTGAAGATGATAGAGATTACACAAGATGATTTTCAGATAGACAAGGTGGTAGAAGACACAAAAACTCCTTCGATGGGATGCCTTGTCATGTTTCTTGGAACTGTCAGAGACATGACCGATGGACAAGCTGTTCGAGAGATTCTATTTGAGGCTGATGAGCTGGAGGCTGTCAAGCAGCTCAAACAGATTCGTGATGAAGTCATAGATAAGTTTGGAGTGACTGATGTTTCAATAGTTCACCGAATTGGCACCCTTCCAGTGGGGGAGAACATCGTCATCATAGCTGTGGGAGCAGGACATCGTCCAGAGGCTTTCGATGGATGTCGTTATGCTATCGAACGTCTGAAGGAGTTTGTCCATATCTGGAAGAAGGAGTTCACAGAGAAGGATGAATACTGGGTTGGTGTGAAGTAGGTTGGCAGAGAGAGAGGATTCAGTCAGAATGGTTGATGTTTCAGAAAAAGAGAGTGTCCAGCGCTATGCAGAAGCGGTTGGTGACATTATTCTCCAGCCTGAAACCATAAACAGAATTCGAAACGGGACAACAAAGAAGGGAAATGTGCTTGCTGTGTCTGAAACAGCAGGAATTCTTGCAGCCAAGAGAACGTCTGAAATAATCCCCCTTTGTCATCAAATACCTCTCACATCAGTGGACATTAGATTTGAATTCAGTGAAACTCGAATCCATGCTACCTGCGGAGTTTCAGCAAAATATGTGACAGGTGTTGAGATGGAAGCACTCGTTGGAGTGACCACAGCACTGCTCTCGATCTGGGATATGGTGAAATATCTAGAGAAAGACTCTGGGGGGCAATATCCCAATGCAAGCCTAGAGAAAATCAGAGTCACAATGAAGAGGAAGGCTGAGTGAATGAAGGATGAACATAGACGTGACCAGAAAGTCACTGCAGGATGTGCCATACTGATTGTCAGCGATAGCAGAATAAAAGATACAGATGAGTCAGGCAAAATTGCAATCAAGCTGCTGGAGGAAGAAGAACATCTCATTAAAGCATATGATATTGTCAGAAACGAGACCAAATCCATCGAAGATGCAGTACGTGGATACATTGCAAATTCGGAGATCAGATTGATTATTACCAGCGGAGGAACAGGTGTTAGCAGCAAGGATAAGACAGTTCAAACAATCACACCGATGTTAAATCAGACACTTCCGGGCTTTGGGGAGCATTTTCGTAAGTTGAGCTATGAGGAGATTGGAGTTGCAGGGATATACAGCCGGGCAATCGCTGGATTGATTGGAAATAAGGTCGTATTCTGTCTGCCCGGGTCGAAAAATGCAGTAAGAACAGCGCTCACTAAGATAATCCTACCCGGTATAGGTCACTTGCTTTGGGAGATAGATAGATGAAAGAGATGGAACCATTCAACCTTCTTGTGTCACATGAGGAAGCAGAAGAGATTATCCTGTCAAAAATTCAGCCAATAGATCGGACAGAGTCAGTTACGCTCTCTGATGCAGTCAATCGTGTTCTATCTGAGGACATAATCGCAGATAGTTCAGTCCCACCATTTGACAGGGCTGCAATGGATGGATATGCTGTTATTGCTGAAGATACCTATGATGCCGGGGATAGAGAGGTTCTGTTGGAACTGGACGGAGTCATACATGCTGGCGAGGTCTCAGATATCGAGATCACGAGAGGGCATTGTATACAGATAGCTACTGGGTCTCCAAAACCATCAGGCGCTGACGCGGTAGTCATGGTAGAGTATACTGAGAAACAAGGTAACAGGGTACTCATAACAAGACCAGTATACCCAGGAGCGAATATTTCCAAATTGGGGGAGGACATCAAGAAAGGCGATGTTGTACTTCCCAGAGGAGTATTCTTAACACCAGCAAAGATTGGAGCAATAGCGGCACTGGGTAGAACGAAGGTTGAAGTCTATCAAAAGCCAAAAGTCAGCGTTATTGCTACTGGAACTGAAATTGTGCAACCTGGAGAACCGCTTCATCCAGGTCAAATCTACGATGTGAACTCATTCACACTGGAAGCAATTCTAAAGAAGAACGGAGCAGATGTTCAGAGATATCCAGTTATTACTGATGATCCAAAGCAGCTGCGAAATGGTATTGAGAGTGCGTTGGAGGCGGATATTGTAGTTCTCTCAGGTGGTAGTTCAGTCGGAGAGAGAGATTTACTTGCAGGAATACTGGAGGACATGGGCCAAGTGCTCTTCCACGGAGTGCAGATAAAACCAGGAAAACCGACTCTATTTGGGACTATTCGTGGAAAGGCAGTCTTTGGAATGCCGGGTTTTCCAACATCATGTCTAAGCAATGCGCATATCTTTCTAGTGCCAGCCATTCGCAAGATGGCAAGACTGCCCAGTAATCCAGAGAGAACCATAATAGCTAAAATGGGAAAACGAATCGTATCATCCTCTGGGCGAAAACAATTCCTGACAGTACGACTAGAGAATGGTAACGCGTATCCAGCATTCAAACACTCGGGAGCTATCACTAGCATGGCTCAAGCAGATGGATATGTCATGCTGCCAGTCAATCTGGATGTGATTGAAGAAGGCGAAGAGATAGAGGTCATTTTACTGAATTAACTTAACGAGCAGTTTGGCAACCTTTTTCAACAATACGAATCGCCAATAGAACAATCACTGATTGGTGCGATATAGCAACGAGGAATGAGAAGATGGTCACCAAAATTGCCGTCATTGGCCTAGGATATGTTGGAATTCCCTGTGCAGCACTTCTTGCAGATGTAGATGGTTTTCAGGTCACAGGGCTCCAGCGACGCTCAAAGAGATCTGGGTGGAAGATTGATCATCTCAATGCAGGAAAGTCACCATTCGAGGGCGATGAACCAGGCCTTGATGAACTCATTGCAAGAGTTGTGAAGAAAGGATCATTCAAGGCTACAGATGATGTGGAGATCCTTTCAGACTCAGAGGTTATCCTCATTGATGTGCAGACACCAACAGATGCAGACCACGTGCCACGGTACGACTCCCTAAAAGAAGTGAGCGAACAGATTGGCAAACGGATTCGGAGTGGCACCCTTGTAGTGGTGGAGTCTACAGTAGCTCCAGGAACTACACAAAACATCGTCCAGAAGATAATTGAAGAACACTCGGGAATGAAGGGGGGAGAAGACTTCGACCTTGCTTTTGCTTATGAACGCGTGATGCCTGGAAAACTCATCATGAACATTACAAGTCTGCCCAGAATCGTTGGAGGAATCACGCGCAAGAGTGCAAACCGCGCAAAGGATATTTACACTAAGATTGTGAATGCGAACATCCATGTAACAGACATACTCACAGCTGAACTCTCAAAGACCATTGAGAATGCCTTTCGTGATGTGAACATTGCCTTTGCTAATGAGATGGCACTTGTTTGTGAGAACTTAGGTGTTAATGTCTATGAAATTATCGAACTTGTAAACGAACTTCCTAATAGAATGATGCATATCCCAGGAGCTGGAGTTGGCGGGCATTGTCTTCCAAAAGACACTTGGCTCTTGAGGTTTGGTCTCAATGAGTATGGTTCTCATAAGATGGAGCCGCGCTTCATCACACTAGCCCGTGAAATCAACAACCTGATGCCGGTTCATATGGCACTGCTAGTAGAGGATGCCTTGGATAAAAGAGGCGTGTCAATCAAGGGGGCGACTGTGACAGTCCTTGGTATCGCATACCTAGAGAACGCTGATGACACGAGGAATACACCTGCAGCAGCCTTCATTACAGCCCTAGAGGAGAAAGGTGCAAGAGTGGTTCTACACGATCCATACGTACGAGAGTGGGACATGGGCATTCATGAGATTGAACGAGACATTCGAAAAGCAGCGGAGAACTCAGATTGTCTTGCACTAGTAACTAAGCACAAGGAATACTTCAACTTGGATTTTGACGACCTCAAAACTGTGATGCGCACACCAACTCTAGTTGATGGCCGAAATGTGTTCGACAGAGATTTTGTCCACTCCAAAGGTTTCGAGTATAGAGCTATTGGCAAAGTCGGCATTGCCTAAGATTAGGAGGAAACTCAACTCATCTGTTATGCACCATACTTGTCGATATAACCGGAATATCCCAAAAGCAGAGGTAGAACATCCATCCCACGGATGGTGTGCAAACCGCCCTGTGCTGCATCAATCTCGGAAAACCTTTCAACTGAGTCTGAACGCATGAAATTAGCCCATATGACGATAGGGACAGGATCACAGGAGTGTTCCTGATGCGTGACAGGAGTTGAGTGATCCCCAGTCACTGCAATCACAATCTTATCGCCAACCGCTTTCAGTATCATATCAACCATTGCGTCTGTACGCTCGATGGCAAGAATCTTCTCCTGTGCATTACCATCATGACTTGCATTGTCGGTCGCCTTGATGTGAACAAAGATGTACTCATAATCAGACTTGATACACTCGATGGCCTTTAAGGCGATATTATGGAAATTAGTGTCAATAGTACCAGTCTGTCCTTCTACGTGGACATGCTCCATACCCACATACTTGGCTGTACCGATGTAGAGAGCGCCTCCAGCAATAACAACGGATTTGATACCATACTTTTCCTTCAATGTTGGAATTTCTCCATGTCGACCAGGGCCTCTGAGGAGTATTGCATTTGCAGGAGGCTTCCCTTGCTTTGCTCGTTCCTTGTTCAGGGGAAGATCTTTCATCCGTCTGTTAGCCTCAATCATCAGTTTATTGACAATATCAGCGGTCTTCTGCGATTCCTGATTGAGAGCCTTGCACTCTAGAATCTTCAACCCAGTCTCATGAGGATCAACATCAGTTATGTCCGGAAAAAGACCAGGACCTCGAAGAATGAGTGCACCTCTGTGTTCTACCGTTGCTAGAAATCTTATCTGGATGTCATCTATTTCAATGCCATCAATTGCCTCTTGTAGGGCAGCCTGTTCTTCGGGCGTGAAAAAGCGACCCGCTCGACGGTCTGTCACAACCATGTTCGAGTCTACACTAGCAAAGTTAGACCTGAATGCAATATCACCAGGTCTCGATTCAAGACCGGTACCGAGAACCTCAAGCGGACCTCTTCCAGGATAGCTACAATGCGGGTCGTAGCCAAACAGTGCAAGATGAGCAGTATCAGAACCTGGTGTAATCCCAGGACCAATAACATCCATCAGAGCATTTTGGCCTTCCTTTGCGAGTCTGTCAAGGGCAGGAGTCTTTGCAGCCTGTAGGGGTGTCTTTCCACCAAGCTCGGGAGTTGGGCGGTCACCCAGCCCGTCCATGACAATAAAGACTGCTTTCCGCCGACCACTCATGGATCAGTATTTCCTCCATGCGATCTTGTACTCAGAACTCGGGTAACCACATTCGCCGCCTAGAATATCATAAATCTCAAGCAGCCTGTTGTATTTCTCAACTCTGTCACTCCGTGCAGGTGCGCCCGTCTTGATCTGTCCGTTGGAGAGAGCGACGGAGAGGTCTGATATGAAGGTATCTCCAGTTTCTCCGCTTCGGTGACTGACAACAACAGCCCATCCAGCCTCATTTGCTATGCGAGCAGCCTCGATTGCCTCAGTGATAGTGCCTATCTGGTTTACTTTCAAGAGCAGGGCATTTCCAGCTCGCTCTTCAATGGCACGTTTAACGATCTCGGGATTAGACACTGTCAGGTCATCAGTGACAACCTGCGTCTTTGTCCGTCGAACATAAGAGTTGAAGTCCTCGAAAGCCTCCTCCTCGAAGGGATCCTCGACCGTAGAGAGAGGGTAGGACTTCTCTAAATTGATGTAGAATTCAAGAAGCTCAGAGGGATCAATAGTCTTCCCATCTATTGTATACTTTCCATCTTTATAGAAAGAACTTGCTGCTGCATCAATACCCAAGACTACATCCTTCTTGGGTCTATAACCTGCCTCCTCAATCGCAGCCACAATGGCATCAAATGCATCCTTAGTGGATTTCAAGCCAAATCCACAGAAACCACCCTCATCACCAACATGCTTTGCCATTCGACCATATTTCTTTATCATCATCTTTCCGAGAACCTGATAGACCTCGCTTATGCACCTGAGTCCCTCTGGAAAGCTCTTTGGACCCACTGGAAGAATCATGAACTCTTGAATAGCCAAGTCATTTCCAGCATGCTCACCACCATTAATGACATTGGACATAGGAACCGGTTGCAGGTACTTCACAGGCTTTCCGATCACCTTCGTTCGCAAGTATTCGAATAGTTCCATCTTACTATACGATGCGGCAGCTACTGCTGTAGCCATAGATACCGAGAGGATGGCATTTGCACCAATCTTGCTCTTTCCCTTACTCGGATCGACTGCCAGTAGAGCCTTGTCGACTGCGGTTTGGGAAAGGGGATTAATGACAGAGACCATTGCCTCTGCAATGGTCGTGTTCACATGTTTCACTGCCCGAGTGACTCCCT
>JAEOUM010000150.1 GCA_016839275.1 Candidatus Thorarchaeota archaeon | reverse complement strand
GCTGTTGTTTTGTATAACATGTACATTGCCATGATAAATACCTATAATTCACTATAGTTAATTACTTATAATGATTATGTTTGGCTAATATTCTGTACAAGATGACTTGGTCTATTCATGAACTCCTTTAAGGGGTGAGAACAATATACCACAGCCTTCATTCTGGAGGATAAATTCATGACTGATACTAGGAAAGATCTCGCGAATCTAAAATGTGTTCCCTGCAGAGGTGGAATCCCGCCCCTGATCGATTTGAAAATCAAACAGATGCTTCCAGCTGTTCCAGGGTGGGAGAGAATCAAGGAAGATGGTGTCGATAAAATCCGACGTAAGTACAAATTCAAGAATTTTGTCAAGGCAATGGAGTTCACTAATGGAGTAGCTGAAATAGCTGAGGAACAGGGTCATCATCCGGATATATTCATTCAATGGAATATAGTGGAGCTAACTCTTTGGACACATGCTATCAACGGTCTTCATGAGAACGATTTCATTCTCGCTGCGAAGATCGATGAAATGAAATCAAGATAGGCCACAAAACCGCAAACGTTTGCTTTTACCGCAAACGTTTTTAATATACGCAAACGTTAGTTCGTCTCATGTCGTCAGTAAGTCCGGAACGATTAGGAAAAAGAAAGTTGGCTGTGTTCGCTCTTGTGTTGATTATAACACTCAGTAGTATCGGGATTGTTTTTCATTTTGTCCCTGAAGCCACCACCATTTATGATATACAGTGTTTGACTATTGGGGACGATGGAATGGGCTCCAATTGTATTCGGGTTGTTGGACTCTTTGCTCCTTTTGATGAAGAGCTCACGCTTCAAACACTTACATGTGAACCATCTGTTACTGGACTCAACCCACTCGATACTAAAACGAACGAATCAGCATATACCACTCCATTTCATGGAATGCTGTCAATGGACGTCTATGGTGATTTCGAAGCCGGAACTGAGTATCAGTTCACCTTTCAATTCCTCTATGATACTGACAAAATAAGGACAGTGTATTTCGCACCTACGTTCACTTCTGGTGCCTTGATCAACTACGAACACACCACTGAGTCCTTTGGTGACCAGCAAGCATTCTGGACTTATCTATCGCGGCCAGAGTCCATGGAGTTGACTGCTGTGAACGCTACCCTTCTCTCTGTTGGGGATTTCTGTTATGTCTATATGGCAAATGAGACGATAGAACTACTTGGAGAAAGTGCAGCAATATCGAAGTGCAGTCAGTTAGGACAAATGTTCGATGATGAGATCTATCCCCATGCCGTTGAGCTTGCTGGAAGTCCAGATGGCTATCTCGGAGATATTGATGGGGACCCGAGAGTGACCCTCTTTCTTGTGCCATTGGTTCGGTATATGGGAAATGCGTATTTGGGATTCCATATTCCGTGGAACGATTGTCCGTTTCCATTCTCAAATAGAAGGGAAATGGTCTTCGTCGAATCTGAAAGAACCCTGAACGAGACTGTACTCATTACTATTCATGAGTTCAATCACCTGATTTGGGATAACTATGAGATTGATGAAGCAGAATTCCTGTTTGAAGGATTAGCCAATCTTGCAATAGACTACACTGGATTTTGGTACTACATTACAGATGCAGTAACAACTACATACACCTTACATCCAGAGGTCTCTCTCATTCATTTCAACAGGTTCTATGGTAGACTTTGGGATGCTAGTTATGGTCAAGCATATCTCTTTGTAAACTATCTTGCTGATAGATTCGGTCTAGATACTGTGAAAGACCTTGTAAGTATCCGCGAAGACGGTCCAACTGCAGTTGAAATTGCACTTGCTGATGCAGGATATGAAATGACTTTCAACGAGGTGTATCTTGATTTCATCACCGCATGTGTTCTGGATGATACAGAGAGTGAGAATGGTATCTATGGATTCCAGTCACTGAATTACACAATTCAACGTATGACAACAATATGGGATCCCCTCCCGTTCGTACGAGATAATGTCACCCACAATCAATACGGATTCAATGTGTATAGACTGCTCAATCCACCTGATAACTTTACGATCACAATCAGTAAATCGCAATCATTTGGTGCAGGTCTAGTTGTTGCTTCAGTCAACTCCAGTGGGTCGTATGTTTCACAATTTCAATATCCTTCATCTTACAGGACAATCTCTGAATTCATTCAAAGCAATGGAGCTGAAGAAGTGTATATAATTACTACACTGATATCTGATGAAACACCAACTGACTTTCAGAATGTGTATGAACTTGATGAAATTCCATCAGATAGTCTAGATATCACAATCGTTGAAGGAGATACGAGAAATCAATCAGGATCTGATTTGATTATAATTCCCTTCTCGATTCTAGGAATCGTAGCACTTAGTAGTATCTTCATAGCATACCGAAGAACGAAGCGGATGTGAAACAAATGGGCAAATGGAACCTGCGAAACTATGTTGATACAATCAAGCTTAGTATTCACTATACAAGAACATACTATCTCTCTATCTTCTTGGCAATACTAGGTGTCTTTGTTATTACCATTGTCTTGTTTTTATTGATTGTACTCATAGGAAGTATACCTCTCTCAATTTACTACGGCCCATTTGATGAAATATTCGATGTCTTCGATTCTATCGGAGAGGCATTATCTGGAGTAAATGATTTCGAGGCTGTCGGTATAATTCTGTTCGCAGGTTCCGCCCTATTGGCACCTTTTCTAATCGCCCTAGGTGCTCTTTTTGGGATTGGACAGGAGGTATTCGAAGGTGGGACTGCAACTGCTGAGGAAGTATTGCTCTGGTATCGGCAGAAATTCTCCCGTCTGGCTTCCGGAGGAATAGTCCAGTTCCTCTTCATAATTGTACCAATCGGGATCGAGTACATTTACGGAAATTGGTTTTTTGGCGACCAGACCCCTGATACGGCAACATTCACAATTCTAGTCTTCATTGCCGCATTATGGTTTCTCTTCTGTTCAGGTATGTTATCCATGGTCTTTCCATCAATAGTTGATGGCATGTCTGTTTTTTCATCCATCAAGCACTCAATAAAGCTGACTTGGAAAAACTCAGGTGCTGTGTTCTCAATTTGGAGTACGTTCTCATCATTGGGTCTGTTATTGCTCGGACCCATTATTATCCAAGAGTTCACTGACGTCATACTCTTGCCAGGCCAAGTATATGATCTCTACATACTTGCCGCTGTTCTTGTGATTATTCTGTTACTACTACCCGTCTATGTACTCTCAGTATCGCGAACCTATCTCATCATCTCAGACCCGAATATAAAAGAAGAACAGGAACTTCAAACGGAGGGGTCACAGTAGAATGAATTCATCGAATGCGCCTCATCGTATGAAAGATTTAGAGATTATTTCAGATCCAAATACTATCAAAGTTCTCTTTGATAAGATACGTGCACTTATTGTTTTCAAATACCTTGTAAATGAAGAAATGACAGTCAAGCAGCTTGCGGATGCAATAGGAAAGAATCCAGGAAATGTTTTGCGTCACATCGAACGGCTCAAGAGTGTGGGTTTAGTCCAGCAGGTTCGAACTGAAAAGACGACAACTGGAATTGTTCAACGTTACTATAGAGCAACAGCAAGAGAATACCGTCTCGGAATTGCAGACATGATTAAGGCAAATGGTGGAATGCGAACCTTTGCTAAGGATAGACTCCGCAACATGATTATGAGCCTTGAAGCATATGGTGTCACTATTCCTGAAGCAAGGATGAACGAAGCACTAAGCATGCTTGAGCATCTAATCGAACGAGAGAATCAGATCAGCTCAAAACTTGCTATTATCGATGAAGAGTATTGGAATAGCATATCAACACACCAACAGGAAGATGCATCCCGACTGATGAGGGATGTGATGGTTGCACAAGACACAGAATATCTCAAACTGAAGGACAAATGGTGTTCTTTCGTAATGTCGTTTCTAAAAACCAATGTAGAGTAAATCGAAGATGAGCGTCAATAACGAATCAGTCAGAGAACTCGTTATTGAGGTTGAAAATGAAAAAAAAATCTACAACACTTCAGTTTCCAAATGGACTAAGACCATGGAATAAACTTGATTGTGATTGAGCTTAGACTTCTCAATTATTATATTAATTCAG
>JAEOUM010000149.1 GCA_016839275.1 Candidatus Thorarchaeota archaeon | reverse complement strand
TTAGGAGGCACACTATTTGCCTCGCTCCTATTCCCGTATACAACAGCAATGGCTGGAATTTATTCCCCACTTGTTGCACTAGGTGTTGCTGGATTCATTGCAGGCTTACTCTCAAAGAGTGGTGTTAGAATGCTCTTTGTGTCAATCTTTGCTATGGTCCTCTTCTTCCTAGGATTCTATATACTCACTTTTGCCGGGGATCCATCCAACTATGCCCTAATGTTTAATGTAGCCCGAAATATGGCTATCGACTTGGGTGTTGCCTTTGGCCTGCTGTTTATCCCTGGAATTATTGGAGCATCACTGACCGCAGAAGACTACTAATTGTATGTAGTTGGATAGAAGGGGGCTATTGCTCCCCTTTGCTTCTTTTTTTTATTTTATCCAGTTAGAATCTCAGCCATATGCTGAGAGGAACGTTTGAGAAACTCAACAACATGATCTTTATGAATAAAGGCTCCCGCAGCCATTGGGTGTCCTCCCGCTTCAGCCACAAGAACTCCATACGTTTCATTCATAATTTCTGCTACCGAAACAAACGTTTCCTTGAGATTGATTCCTCTCTTTATTAAATTCTTGTGAGCGCGTCCTGAGAGTTTAACAAGAGGGCTATCCTCTGATGAGTTTGAACTGATACCAATCACTGGTTTGTCGATTGGAATTATTCGAGACCCTTGAGCCATACCAATGACAACCCCAATTATTGTGTCAGGTATTTCTGGATCATCTACAAGATAACAACCTGGCATGGATACATATCTCCCGTTTTCTAGGAGTCTTAGAGCCTGTGCTAGATTCTGACGATGTTGTTGTAGTAAGTACCTCCCAGTTGGAATAGCCTCAGAATCTCCAAGAGATACCTTAACGCCAACCTCTGGTTTCCTGTTTCGTCCACAAGCATTGAGCAGGGTCGAGAACTCCTTGGCATTACGCATCTCCGTCTTCTCAGGTCTCTGGGTTAGGATTACTACATCCCCGATTAAGCCTGATGCCATTAGAGGGTCGTTATAGGTAGCAATTATCAGCTGGATAAGCCTCTGGATGATTCTTTGTTTTTCGTCGTTGTCTAAATCGACCCAGACTCGCCATTCATCATGAGCATCTTTTAAGTTGATATTAAGATCTCTCAGGAATTTGAAGCATGCCTCCTCATCTCCTGTTATTCCAGGAAGGTATGGATCTGTGTTATACTGCAAGAGATAGGGCAATGGACGTGTGTTGATACCAAAGAAAGTGAGGTCTCTCGTTACTTTTAGATAACCCGCGGCTATTCCCAATTCTAATATTTTCTTGTTAATACCCGAGAATCCTTTGCCGTAGTAGTCCTGCAAATCACCTGTTGCACCAACTATTGCTAATGCTGCAAGGTCTGTATTCTCTTTCGAAAGTGCAAGAGCAAAGAGGAAAGCAACACCTGCTCCAGATATGTCGTAACTGCCATTCAATTCATGATGACAGGGATTAATTTCAATCAGCTTATTACTTGATGCTAGTTCTGTTACTATAGAATCTTCGTCCTGAGGCAGATGGTGGTCGAGGATAATCGTTCGCTTCAAGAACTCAAATGTTGTGACATGATTTCTAATCAGCTCGATTTGACCTGTTCCAAAATCACTGAAAATCACCAAGTCTGGCTCGTATTTTTGAATTTCTTGACTGATTTCAATGATAGTTTCAGAGTTAATCTGATGGATATTCCGCCATTCAAACTGTTTTTTCTCCCTTTGCAGAGCAGAAACAACAATAGCAAGGGCAGATATCCCGTCAGCATCAATGTGTGAGAACGCCATCACTTTTGTTGACTGCTTAACAGCCTGAACAGCGTCCTTCAGCAGTAGCATCATGGAGTCAGGTATTGATTCTAATAGTTCTACCATAACCTTCAATCGCTAGTTATCTAACCGTGATATAAGTAAGCCTCTCTTGAACACCGAGAGTTCATATCGGTTCATTAATCAGCTGCGCGGAATACTCTCGATATTGCAAGGAACACAACGAGAAATAGGCTAGCTATTGCTGCAAGCCCCTTTGCCACTTTTTGCCAGGTTTTTAGAGGGACTTCTTGATCTCTCAGCTCATTCTTAACTCTCTTCAGATAGACTCTTCTTTCTGTGAAAAGCGCATCTTGGTCATCGCTTTTGGCTGAGAACTCTGACCAACTCATATAGAGAGGGCTTTGTGGATTGGTATCTAACCACTCTTCCCAGAGTTCAAGTATTTCACTTCGATGTGGTTCGGGAAAATTCTCAATTGTTTCTTGTACTGAATCAGTAATACTATCCATTGTCATCGTACTCGTGCACCCCTTGTTTCCCGGCAGAGGGTGTGCATATGCCGAATAATTTTTCTAATAAATGTTGACTGAATTTTGTTCCACCATCGAAATCACGCGCGGAACAGCTATTGTCAATAATCCTAGTGTTTTTTGGCTATAAGTGAACCCAATTACGCATATGTTGCGATTTATTCTAGAGATCTATCGCATCTTGGAAATCTCACGACTCCACTCTTTGATATCATCCCTCAAGCGTTGAAGATCCGCAGGACTTATCGTATCAACACGGCCATAGGTCTTTAGTATACGTGTCCATCTTTGCATCTTTACTATAAGGGAGCCCGATAAGCCTTTACTCTCCAACATAGTTGCAGCATCATTAATTTTTTGAGAGAGGTCACTCGCAATAGCTCCTTCTCGGACCTGGGTTTCTAAGGTGTCAAGGACTGCTTGGTGTGTTGAGATTGCGCCTTTCTGTGCAATTGTCGTTCCACTTGGAGCAGCAGCAGGTCCCGTGAGTCTGATGTTCTTCACAGCTTCAATTATTTCGTCAAGTTTCTCAGAATTCGCATTTACTGTAAGTGCGAGGTCAGATTGAGCATCCTGAACCTCAGTGATTTTTGAGATAACATCAATCATCCTGTTTAACATCTGAGTGAGTCTGTCGATAGCTCCATTTATTTCAGTCAACTTTGCTCTCAGATATGTGTCTTCTTCACTCATGATATTTCCACTCTAAAGGGTAGTGTCTAACATGCACAATATCTCAGACGCAGTAAGTTATCAGAAGATTAAGCTTTCTGTGGCGTGCACGGATGATGTTCTAGATGTTGGCCATAACCGAATACCTATATTACACATGGTGAAGCTGAAAGATAATTGGTTGCATGAATATTTGATATCCGGAGGCTAATTCAACTCATGTATGTTGTTAATTTCAATGAACGCGAGGTTACTGATGTTGATATGGCAGGTGCCAAGAATGTCACCGTGCGCTGGCTTATTGGTAAACGAACAGGAGCTCTGAATTATGCGATGCGTCTTTTTGAAATCGCTCCCGGTGGAATTATTCCACTCCACAATCATGAGGAAGAGCATGAGATATTCGTTCTCAATGGGACTGCTAAGCTAATTGGTGATCTTGAAGGCTATGCAAAAAAGGATGACATCGTTTTTGTTCCCCCTAATGAGCCTCATGGTTACGACAATGTTGAGGGGACTGAGATATTCCGCTTTGTTTGTGTAATCCCTCTTCTGGATAAGGAATAATCAGCTCTCAGAACTGAGAGTAGGTATATTTTTCTTCTAATACTGAATGGCAGCGATGGGCGTCTGATTTATGGATCTAAGCGGAAAAAGACTATGGGTCTTCGATGTTGACAACACATTGATCCTTGATGTAGAACATCCAACACCTTTTGAGGATGCTCTTAGGCTATGGCGTGCTCTTGAGGAGAAAGGTGTCACTCTGGCCATCCTAACAAATGTCGGAAGGCTCTCTAGTCGACAGGTCCATCAAGCATTAGAGAAAGGTGGATTCAATCTTTCTGTTGAAAATGTGTTTACTGCTGGGGCAGCGGCAGCAGCCTTTGTATATCACAGGAATCCAAGAGCAAGATGTTTTGTAATCTGTGAAGGTGGAGTTCAAGAGGACTTTATAGCAAGAGGTCTTGATGTCACAAATAATCCTCCTATCGACTATGTTGCGGTGGCTGCTGATAGAGGCATGACATATAATGAACTTAATTTTGCCACCAAAATGGTAAAGCAAGGAGCAGGTCTCATATGTATCAGTGGCAGTCGTGACTATCCCGGAGTCTATCTTGGCCAGGATGATGTGTATATTGGTGAGCTCTCAATTGCAGCTGCAATCGAACATGCTACTGGGTCTGAAGCTGTAATTGTGGGAAAACCTCTTCCTGAGATAGTTCTTGAAACTTTGAAGATCATGGGATTTGAAATATCAGATTCAGTCATGGTAGGTGATAATCCCAGATCGGATATAGCTGGTGGAAATGCAGTTGGAATGACAACAATACTCGTACAACGAGACCCCAAGAACATCGTTGATTTTGATTCGGGGACACTTGATACAAATCCAACAATGACTGTAGAATCATTGGATGATGTCATCAAATTTCTCTAGATACTTGTGTCACAAAACTCAAAGCATTTGATTGAAATTGTAAGACTATGAGTTCGAAAACTTCCATCAGGTTTGAAACCAGTCCGACTGGAGTAAGTATTGTAGTAATTGAACTTGATAATCTAAATCTAACCAAATCTAGTAAAGCATTTGAGGATTATGAGCAATCTCTATTCCAACACATACGTTCGAACAATGAATTAAATGATCTTGGATCTGAGCAGTTGATTAAGTCATACCGTGCATTGCATTGGACATACGGTATAGATCCAACCAAAAAACGAGTATCAAGTGAAGCAGTGTTGCGCCGAGTTCTAAAAGGGGAGAATCTATGGCGCATCTCAAATCTTGTGGATGTTGTCAACCTGGCATCAGCGTATCACAAGATTCCAATTGGCCTCATAGATGCCTCTAAAACATCCGGGCAACTGGTTCTTCGACAAGCTAGACATGGAGAGGTATTTGTGAGAATTGGCGGTGAAGAATTGGAGTGTCGAGGACGAGAGTTAGTTTTGGCAGATGATAAAGGCATTATCTGCTATGGGTTTGCAATTCATGACTCTGATCGCACAAAGGTCACAAGAGAGAGTAAACGGGTTATCCTATTACTCTATGGCGCTCCTAATGCAACAAGAAACATCATGGAAGATGCCACTTCTTTCACTCTGAATATGGTTAAACAGTGGGTTGACTGTACTGCTTCAGAACCTATCCGATATGTATCTCCTGCCTAAAATTCGAGGAATGGCTCCCCTAATACAATTCGTTCAAGGAAGTTATTCCTGTTTGCCTTCTTGACAAGCTGCTCGAATCTCTTTCTCAAGCGTTCCTCGTCCACATAATCTGGTTCCTTAACACCCATGCTTTCAATGACCTTTAGGAGCATGTAGTTGAAATCATAGATTAGATATTCTTCTTTCTGAGTCTTTCCTTTCTTCTGAATCTCTTTCTTGACCTTTTTAGCAAGACCTTGTTTTTGTGCCACTCTTGTTTCGGTGAGATAGAAGGACATTGATTTCTCGAAATGAAGCTCTCCTCGCTTAACTAATTCCCTGAGAAACTCAAGACCAAAAGTCGTTTTTGCGATTGCTTCGATTCTTGCTATGAATGCGTTAATCAAGTCATCATAGGAGACCCTTCCCGCCTGCCCCCGTGTATCAAAGACCTTCTCGGTATCAGCAGCAGATTTGAACTTCGGTTTCTTTTCTTGTAGCAATCGTTCTCTCTCAAGTCTAGATGCTTCCTCTGCTTTTGCTCGTTCTTTCTCGAGTTTCAACCTCTCAGCTTCTTTGCGTGCAGCTTCCTCAGCTTTGTATTTCTCACGCTCAGCAGCTTCCATCTCTGCAAGTTTGCGTTGCTCAGCAGCTAATCGTTCTTCTTCAAGTTTCTTGAGAATCTTAGCTTGCTCAGCTACTAGTTTTTGCATGTGCATTTGGACATCTTTCTCTGTGAGTGTAACATGATTTGTGAGTAACCAACGCACACTGATGTGATTGACCTTTGGTTTGAGGTCTGCTGATGAGAAGATGAAATTCGCAGTCTGTTGTCCTGGCAATTGAGTGATAATCTCTTCAGACTCCTTTTCTCCAGCAATTGGTTCTAGAATTCTCTCAAGAACTTTGAGTGATTGCTCACTACTGATACGACCCGTGGAGATTGTGTTAAACTGCTCAAACGCCTTATAGTCTATATCTTTCGGACTCTGTGTAGCAATTAAGCACTCAACACCATACTTTCTCGCTTGTCTGAACAGAAGTAAGAAAGTCTCCTTCGGACCAGGCGATAGCATTCCTGCAGGGATGAAAGGTGCTGCTTCATCTTGGAATATCATCATTCGCGGTTTTTCAGTATAGCCCTGTCTCAACATCCATGAGTATAACTGGTTTAAAACGATGGAGATGAAGAAATGCTTCTCTTCCTCACTTCTCAGAGTTTTGAGGAAGATTACGTTAATGGGGGTCTTTCCATTTACTGGTTTAGTTAATTCATCAAAATTAATTTCTCCTTCTTCCTTGAAGAGGAGTTGTGAGGAACCAACAGTCAGACTTCGGATACGGGTTGCAAGAGTCTGCCGTTCAGAGAACTTCATGAAGGGTTCCAGATCCACTCCAACCTCTTCAGGTGCTCCAGTAAGCATGTCAGCTAGTTCTGCAAGGCCTTTAATCTCAGTCTTCTCATTCTCCCAAATAGTTCTAAGCAACTCATAGATTGCTGCAAATGCTTTCCCCTCCCATGATCTCGAAAGACCTGAAACCTTCATGAGCACTTTTACAAGTGTACGCGCTGAATTATCAAGCAGTCGAATGATGTCATCTTGGTCCGCTTTTCTATCTGGTAGTTTTAGGGGGTTGATTGATATTGCGAGCCCCTTACTACTAGCTGGAGTATAGACTCTCACAATTACTTTATCCATGTACTCCTTCAGGCGTTCTGGTGGAACACCTTTCTCTATGAGCTGTTTGGGGTCTCCGGGTAGCATCAGAGATGCAATATCACCTTGAGGGTCAAAGGCAAGAATCGGAATTCCCTGCATTGCTGCCTCTTCTAGAATGCATTTTGACAAAACAGTCTTACCTGAGCCTGTCGAACCAAAAACACCTCCATGTCTTCGTAGGAGGTCTACGGTTATCTCAAATTTCTCACTTGTACGCTTTCCTTCATTATCAAGCCTATAACCAAGCCAGAGTTTTCCGTCTCCCATATCAAACACCAAACACAGCCATATCTATCTCTCAATGTTAAGAGCCTTTTCAGTATATGTAATTCTACAAATATCTTATGAAATGAAAAGGAATGGATGGAGATGACTCCATCCAGATATTCTACGTTTATTCACCTACTGGTTCGTAGCGTCTTCCCAAGAAAAGCACAATTAGAACAACCAAAGCAGTCGCAAATGCCATCAGCACTCCTGCTGCCCACCCATAGGTGAATGTGTTCTTGATGATGCTGAGAAGAAGGTATGCACCAGCCATAATTACGCCCAGAGCGAGTGAAACCAACATGAATCGTGATGTCATTTCTTTGATTTGCCCTGTTTCTGTACCTTCTGATATTCTACTTCCAAAGAATACAAAGATAAACAGAAAGATGTAAGCTATTACTATCATTGTACCCATATCAAAGAGGTATCCCTGAGTTACTGGGTCACCACTCACTCCTTCAAGCAAGCCGTAGACAAGAAGTGTGCCAATTGCCATTAGATAGACGAGCATATTCGATAGCATCTTGTCATCAGGATGAACAAATCCAGTCATCTCTGTGAAGGTGTTAATCCCGCTAATAATCAATACAACAACAAGCATTCCCAGTGCTACAAGCCATATGTATAATGGGTAAAGGAGCTGGTCCGATGTAGCTGATAGTGAGTCGAGGATGAATTTGACAATGATTGTAAATGCAAGTAGAGTTAATCCAATTCCAGAAAGGAAATTACCAATTGTAGTTAACCTAACCATAATTCTCTCTCCCTTT
>JAEOUM010000148.1 GCA_016839275.1 Candidatus Thorarchaeota archaeon | reverse complement strand
TCAATGATTCTCCAAATGTTCCATTATTTGAAGCGCCATCACCAAAGAAGCAAACAACGACATCATCTGTCTTTCTCATTTGGCAGGACAGAGCTGCTCCCACAGCAATTGGCAAACCTGAGGCAACAACACCAGTTGCACCAAGTACGCCCACATCGAATTGAGTGATGTGCATAGAACCTCCCTTACCTTTACATGAACCAGTCTTCTTTCCGAGCAGTTCAGCTAAGGCTGCATTCATATCTGCTCCTTTTGCTATGACATGTCCATGGCCTCTATGTGAGCTCTGAATCCAATCAGAATCCTTCAATGCTGTAGTGACACCTGCAGCAACACCTTCCTGTCCTAAATACAGATGAAGAGTGCCTGGAACTATATTCTCTCCAAAGAGATCCCAAACTTTTTCCTCAAAGAGTCGTATCTTTAATGTTCTTGTATAAAGTTCCTTGAGTGTCTTCTTATCAACTGCCATCGTATGCTCACTACCTTATGATGACCAAGCGCTTAGTGCGGGCTCCTCGAATCTGAGTTGATAAAGGCTTCGAATTGGCAATTTTATTTCACCTTGTGCAAGTGCTGAATCTAGTAAGAAATGTGTAGCACTCTACACAACGATGGTAATATTGAAGTTCTACAGTAAAAAAGTAGGGATGTGGAAACTCTATCGTTGCGATAGAATACGAATGGTTGGAAAAGGATTGGATAAGATGTCCGCATCCCTGACCCCTTCTTTTTTTCATATTATGCTAATTCTCCTATATCATGTTTGATTCGATTGATGAGGTTCATATATAATGGATACAATACCAATCCTACCATTCATTTGGCATAAGAGGTCTTGTCATTGCCAGAAGAAGAAGGGGATATCTTCTCAAATCTAGCTCCCGGATATGAGGGAGTGGCAGAGTTCTATGACTTATTTGCAGATAACTCCGACATTCCTTTCTATCTGAAGTACGCTAAGAGAACTGGTTCTCCAATACTTGATCTTGCTGGAGGTACTGGAAGAGTCGCTTTTGCACTGGCTGAGGCGGGATTTGAGGTAACTGTGCTAGATAGTTCACCATCGATGCTTACAGTAGCGAGGAAGAAATTAGATAGACTCTCGAATGACATAGCAAAGCGTGTTACTCTAATTGAGGGGAAAATGGAGCATTTCGATATCCCTCAGGAATTTGCTCTTATCATCATTCCAAACTCCTTTGGGCATGCCTTGACAATGGATGATCAAATTGCAACTCTTCGGTGTATCAAATCGCATCTACAGATGGAAGGTCTCTTCATTCTTGATTTGTTTGTTGGCGAACAGCAATATGCTCATGCATTATTTGAAGACGCTCCTATACCTATTGAGAACAATCAAACTGTCGAACGACATGGAGAAATCACCTCAGATGCTAATCGTAAATTGATGCGTGTAGAAATATGTTACATCATCAAGAAAGCTGATGGTTCTATCGTTGATACAATTAAGATCACATCGGGTGCAGCACTTCTATTCAAACAGGATGTAGATTCTTTGTTACAGCTTTCAGGTTTTGATATTATTGAAGAATTGGGAGGATTTCATGAGGAATCCTACAATGAAGAGAGTGGGAGAAGAATCTTGACTCTCAAAAGGAGTGGAAAAAATTCGGGCGAGGGGGATTAACACATCCCCAAAGCAAAATCAAAGGGTGAAGGCTCAATGGTATTTACTTGAGCTGTTCTGGAGGTGGGAGCGTATCTACCTTCTTGGGTTCACTCCTAAATGAAACACCGCTTTCGGATTCAAGGCTTTCAGTATAGAGAACCTCACCTTCAACGATAGCATCACGTTCAATGTAGATTTTTTGTCCGTATAGACTACCAACACGAGCGCGTTCTTCGATTCGGATATCTGTGCCATATAGTGATTCAGTTCTTGCCCGCTCACGAATGAGAATCTCTCCAGATTCTACAAAACCTCTTACTTCAGCCCGTTTACCAATTCTGAATCCATCAGTTGCTTTAATGTAGGATGCTGAAATCTCTCCGCCAACGATGATTCTGAACGTATCAATCCTACCTTCTACTTTAACAGTGCCACCGACTTTTATTTTGTCATCACAGCTGAGATTTCCATCGACTGCCACAGTTCCACCAACATTCAGGCCCTGGGTTAATGCTAGGTTTCCCTCGGTCTTCACGGTTCCACCAACATCAATTGAATCACCGTGTGCATTTCCACCAATCTTCACTGTACCACCTACATCGATTTCACCAAACTCAAGGTCTCCTTCAGCTCTGAAGGTACCACCAATATCGACATTTCGTACTTTGGAATCTGGACCGACACTTGCAGAGCCACCGACATCAAGATCATCTATCTCGATGGCTTCTTCAGCCTTGAAACTTCCACCTACTGAAACTTTTTTGATAAAGCCTTTAACAGCCTTTCCTGAGCCTCCTGCATCAAGCTCTTCAGCTTCAATTTTACCATGAACTGCTACAGAGCCTCCTCCAGCAATTCTTTCAACTTTACAGAGTCCATCAATCTTGACTGAACCACCACCGGTTAGTCTCTGCGCCTCAGCGTCACCCTCCACCTTGATCGAAGCGCCAGCTTTTGCAGATGTGCATTTCAGATTACCCCCAACTCTTAGAGCAGCACCTGCCTCAATGTCACGTGCCTCTAGATCCCCTTCGACTTCGATAGAACCTTTTCTTGCTTCGACAGATTTGGTGACATAGAGATTTCCCTGCACAACGATTCTATCTCGTGTTTTCAATTCGAGCCTATCGCACCGTAGGTTTCCTTCGATGCAGAGTTCATCGTACACGCTTAATCCGCCGCCTATGGCAATCTCGTTGCCCTGTTGCGGCCTGAGAGCTCTGCAATTACGAATCACGACGTCGCCATCAGTGGAGACGAGTTCAACTAGGCTCTCATTTTGGAATTCTAAATTATTACTCATTCAGCCTTCACCTTGTGATATTTCCTAATTAAAATCTCTCAAATTTCATATATAAGACAAAGTCACAAAATGAAGTCACAAATTGTTACTAGTAGAATTGATGTATTCAGCATAATCACATCCCTATGATAGGCTCTGGGATTGGTATTCCCACAAGTCCTGCTAATCTTTTGTAAAGTTCAAGATACTGGTGTCCCCTTACTGTGACCTTGTAGACTCTCATTCCTTCATCGTCGTCTTCCTCAAGCAAGCCTCGTGCACAGAGTTCGCCAATCGACTCCTTTGCCCTGTCTACAGGCATGTTTGTAGATCTTGCTGCCCTAGTTAGAGGGCAATAGCCCCAGATGTATACAACACGTAGTAGTTCTGCATAGATATCATATCGTGTTCGTTTCTGGAGGTCCTTTTTGCTGCGCTTCTTGGGTTCCTTGAAGGAAAAGTCATCATCTGACATCTCTAACGACCACTAACCCAAGTGATTCTTGAAGATTAAAGTTTACTGACCTGGGTCATATAACAGCTCTCAGCTATCCACCAGTAACTCTTATGTCTGGCAAGAAAGTTCTGTAGGATTGGTCTGCAGTGACAATGATGCGCTCTCTGTATATCGTGACGAGTGATGGTGACTCCCTCTATAGCAGGTCATTTGAGGAAGGTAGCGATATCGAAACGAAGAAACTCCCCACATTCGTTAGGAATAGTGTTGTTTTGTTTCATTCTCGCTCTAGTACCTCTTCAGAGCGTGTCTATACACTTGAATATGAGGAGAGCCTATGGGCTTACGCATTCTTTCAATCCTTTGTATTAGTTGCTCACTCATCACAAGGGCGACACATAGCACCTATGAAGAATATGATGCTTGCTCTTGGTCGAAACTTGATGAGTCAATATGGTGATACGATACGCTCATGGAGTGGAAGCATGTCTGATATAGTCGATCTTGACAGTCTTGTCGACGAATACACTTCAGTAAGTCTTGCAGATCCTGGTGAGGCACTTTTGAGTTCTATTGACAAGCTTGTTGATTCTGCCATGGAGCATCCAGAGATTTCCTTTGTCGGTGTGTTCGACTCAAGTGGAAAAATGCTGAGGGGAAATGTCCCAGAATCCCATCTCTTCCGCCTTGAGGTCGAAATCTCTCAGGGGTCAATCAAACCAATCATGGATATCGTTCCCACAAGTGTTAGCTCTGGCGAACACAAAGTGCAGATGCTTCGGGTCAACATGCTTACTGTGGCTGTTGCTGCCGCTCCATCAGAGAGCAACTTACATGCGGTTTCTCTTGTTGGCGAATTAGCATATTCTCTGAATGAACTACTATCGAGCTAGTGTGACGAAAGACAAAAGTAGTCTGTCGCTGGCTTACTCAACCTTCAAGGAGCGGTCTATAGATGTACATTGTCGGCATTTCTGGGTCCCCAAAACACGAGAAATCGAACACACAGTACCTTCTCTCGAAAGCTATGGAAGCTGCAAAGGTGGAATTGTCTGGAGGCGACGAACCTGTTGAAACGATGATCCTGAATATAAGCGAGTTCGATATTCGACACTGCACAGGCTGCGATTCGTGTGTTAGAAAAAAGCCATGTCCTCAGAGTGAGCACGATGATATGCCCAAAATTGAGGAAATTGTGCGTCGTGCTGATGGAATCATTATCGCAGCGCCTTCCTATTTCACATCGGTCCCCGGAGTATTGAAGGACTTTATCGATAGATCCAGAGCCATGAAGATGCTTGATCACCAATTGAAAGATGCAGTCTTTGGCGCAATTACTTATGCAGGGCTCAGATACGGCGGCCAGGAGCATGTGGTAGATGTCTTAAATCGATATGCTCTTGGACAAGGTATGATCGTCGTTGGTGCAATTGGGAGTCCGGTAAAACACGGCACATTTGGCTCTGGTAGTCTCCAGACCGATGAAGGAAAGTGGCGGTCCGCTTCCGAGGATGAGCTCGCAATACAAGGGAGTGTTCTTCTTGGAAAGCGAGTAGCTGATGTGGCACGGCTGATCAAATCTGCTGGGGGGAGGAAATGAACCAAACAGCTCCAGGACTAGTTCAGGTCTATACAGGGAATGGAAAGGGAAAGACTACCTGTGCACTTGGAGCTGGTCTCAGAGCAGCCGGACATGGTTTGCAGGTGTTAGTCATCTCCTTCATGAAGGCAAAGATCGCTATTCGAGGTGATACGGAAGACATTAACTATGGTGAGTTTCGTTCTGTCGAGATGATTCCCAACTTCATAATTATACCTGTGGGACGGGAAACCTTTGTTAACAAAGAGAATCCAGATCCAGTAGATGTTCACATGGCTCAAGACGGTCTTAGGATGGCACAAGAAGCCTTTCGAGAACACAAATGCGATCTTCTTATCCTCGATGAGATTAACGTGGCAGTCGAGTGGAATCTCATTTCCCTTGAAGACCAACTGCAACTCATTAACAGTAAACCTGCCGATATTGAACTAATAATGACCGGGCGGTATGCGCGACAGGAGGTCATTGATGCCGCTGATCTTGTGACTGATATGAGAGAAGTCAAACATTATTTCTCTGAAAAGAAGATGTCTGCAAGAAAAGGCTTTGAATTCTAGAAAGAGGTCCAAATCACCAAATCGAACAGTTAATATCTAGTACTTTGTTCGGGGTCGTGTATCACCACGGAGGAGCTCGCAATGGGAACAGAGAGGAATTTGGATGATATCAAGAAAGCTCACGATAAATGGGAGAAAGAAACGATACATCCTCATCAACAGAAGCATAGTGATCGCCGAAAGGAGTTCGTAACAACCTCCAGCAGGCCTGTCAAGATTCTCTACACTCCTCTTGATGTTCCCAATTTCGATTACTTGAACGACCTAGGATTTCCGAGTGAGTACCCTTTCACACGTGGAGTTCAACCAACTATGTACCGTGGTCAGCTTTGGACCATGCGTCAATTTGCAGGTATGGGGACTGCTGAAGAATCAAATGAGCGGTACAAGTTTCTCTTAGCCAATGGTCAAACGGGTGTTAGTGTTGCATTCCATCTACCTACTATCTTTGCTCGTGAATCAGATCATCCATACTCCGTAGGTGAGGTTGGAAAACTCGGTGTTGCTGTAGACACCCTCAAGGACATGGAAATCCTATTTTCAGGTATCCCACTTGACAAGGTGACAACGTCCATGACGATAAATGCTCCTGCATCCATCTTATTGGCAATGTATATGGTCGCCGCGCAAAAACAGGGGGTTTCCTCTGACAAGATTGGGGGTACTATTCAGAACGATATTCTCAAGGAATACATGGCTCAAAAATCCTGGATACTTGCTCCTGCTCCATCTCTACGAATCATCGGAGATATCATGGAGTATGCAGCAAAAGACATCCCTCGTTGGAATACTATCTCGATTTCAGGCTATCATATCCGAGAGGCAGGCTCAACTGCAGCTCAAGAATTGGCATTCACACTCCTTAATGGTATGGAGTATGTCAAGGTGGGAATAAAGCATGGTCTAGATGTTGATGTCTTTGCACCTCGCCTGTCTTTCTTCTTTAATGCTCACAATGACATCTTTGAGGAAGTAGCCAAATATCGAGCAGCACGGAGGATTTGGGCTCGAGAAATGAAAGAGACCTTTGGAGCGAAAAAAGAACGGTCTCTCTGGATGCGTTTCCACACTCAGACTGCGGGATGTTCGCTCACAGCTCAGCAGCCAAAGGTCAACGTTGTGAGAACAGCGTATCAAGCACTGGCAGCAGTTCTTGGTGGCACTCAATCACTTCACACAAACAGCATGGATGAAGCACTCTGTCTTCCAACAGAGGATGCAGTTCGAATTGCTCTCAGGACCCAACAGATACTTGCTCATGAGAGTGGAGCAGCTAATACAATAGATCCTCTTGCTGGTTCGTATTATGTTGAGGCTCTTACCAATGATATGGAAGAAGAAGCATACAAGTACTTTGAGAAAGTTGACGCCTTAGGCGGTGTAATAGAAGCTATTGAGAAAGGTTTCTTCCAGCGAGAAATTGCTGAGGCCTCATATCGCTATCAGAGAGAAGTAGAAAGTGGTGACCGAATTATCGTTGGCGTGAATGAGTACGTCCTCAAGGGAGAGGACATCACCATTCCTGTACTCAAGATTGATCCTGAAGTAGAACGAAAACAGATTGAGCGGCTTCACAAGACAAAACGGGATCGAGACAACAGAAAGGTTCAGGAAGCCTTGGATGGACTTAGGAAGGCGTCTGAAGGAAATGAGAATGTCATGCCCCATGTTGTAAAATCTGTCAAGGAATATGCCTCCGTCGGCGAAATATTTGATGTTTGGCGAGAGCTCTGGGGTGAATGGGAAGAACCAAAGATATTCTAGAGTTTTAGATGTGCATGTATCGCACAGGGTATCAAATACATTAATACAGAGTAGTTCCTCAGATGTATGAAGGAGCGGATGCAGCTGGCTGGCCATAATATTCAAGCCCTTTTGATCAAAGAGCGTGGAGGAATCCCTCTCTTCTTTATGAAGTTGGATCCAAAAGCACAGGATTTGGATCCAATGCTTGTATCAGGATTCTTCACAGCTATCCAGAGTTTTTCAAAGGAGGTTATCGAACGGGATAGCTCGATGTTCCAGGTTGACTATGGTGCTCGACTATATACAGTGATATCTGGCGATGTAACTGATTTTGTCATTGTGAGTCTTGGCGAGTGGGATGATGAGGTCACACCCGTTCTGAAGTCTCTTCTTGAGGAGTTCGAAGGTATCTGGATAAAGGACTTGTCAACTGAGGAGAAGGACACCCTGAGCATCGATGTTGAGTTTCCTGACTTTAGAGAAGGAATTGTAGAGAATCTATCATTTCGGAAGTTGTCCGGGAGTTGGGTGCCTGTTCTTATTGAAACTGGCGGAAAGAGAGGGAAAAAATCAGGTGGTAAGGTTCTTCCTTTCATCAATGGTATTAACACAATAGACGAGATTTCAAAAGTGAGTGAACTCGGAACTAATGAGGTAGTCGCTGAGATTACTAAACTCTGGGCTCTTGGGAGAATCAAATTCGGAAGCATACTTAATCGTACTGATATAATCGCATCTACTTCGAAGATAGACCGCCTGCTTCAACTCTCATCTCCACAGAGAATCGAGCTGCAACGAAGGAATCCCGAAGTCATTGAATTACTTCCTCGTCTTTCAATGATGTTTGACGGAAGGCGTTCAGTAGGAGCGATAATTGATGGTCTCTCTGGAGAATACGGAGATAACCAGGTGATGAATGTCATTGACATCCTCCTTGAAACAGGTGCGATTGTTGCATTATCTCCAGAGAAACGACGGGTCCTTCTACTTCAGGAAGCTCTTGAATTAGCAATTCGTGTTGCTGAGAAGATTTATGGTCCTGAGGCTGCAAAGCTATTCTTGGATAATGCTTTGAAAAAGGTGCCTGTGACTGAGGTTGCAGGTGTATTCAGGATGACTGAGACCTCTTGGAGTCTTGATTACAACTCAAGATTGTATGAGGGTCTCGATCCTCGAAGGCTTATGGGGCTCTCTGCTGAATGGATGAAGCTGTTGGCACAATATATCGGTGCTCTTGAGAAGGATAAAATACTGAAGTTTGCAGAGGCGTTGACAGAGATATACCAAAGCTATCTTTTCGAGCGTTATAGTAGTTTAGACCTACGCGGGTTTGAGGAATTCACATTTTGGCTTGAGATTAATTGCGCAGGAGTATAATGTGGAAGAGGTGTTACGATGTCTGGTAATGTACAACCGATTCATAAGGTCGCGGATATACTAAGTCGAAGAGGTCAGACCATCTACGGTCGAGTGAAAATAGTTGAATTATGCTCGAAGGCTGGGGTTTCGCTGATGGATGATTTTGCAGCGGAACTCGGAGAAGTGGATTCTGAGCGTTCCCTCCTAGATTTCGTAACAAGCTATGCAAAACTCAATCCAGCTGCAAAACTCACTGTACTGACGCTCTCCAGACTTCACAGTGTATCTATACCAAAGGAACTACTAGACAAGCGCACGATCTTTGCAGATATATTGGACTCACTATCAGAGTTCACACAGGACCTAACTGAACGTCTTCGAGGGTAAGATAGCTAGCATGCACCTTGTCTGCTTGGTTGGTTCAAGTTATATTCCATGATTGCAGTATTCTAAATGGTTCGACAATGAATAACGTGAGTAGCAAGAATCGCGGTAAGAAAATACTGCAGTTGATTATGATTCCTGCCCTTTGCATATTCCTCTTGGCTCCATCTGTGCCAGCTGAGTTCTTTATGAGTATTGAGAGTATAGCTGAACCTACCTCTGGGCACTATTGGCCTACCGCTGGATGGAGAAACTCAACACCTGAGGAACAAGGAATGAGTTCAACTAAATTGCAGGAAATGATCACTCATATCATCAATGCTGGATTAGATGTCCACTCAGTGATTGTCACTCGTAACGGGTATGTTGTGCTCGAGGAATATCCTAATCCATATCAAGGTCAGTCTCGCACAATGTCATTTCAAGGAACACATTACCTCTATTCTGTTACAAAGAGTTTCTCATCATGCCTTATTGGTATGGCAATAAATCAAGGACTAATTGATAACACGAGTCAAACTGTTCTATCCTTCTTTCCTGACATGACATTCTCCAATGTGGATGAGAGAAAGGAACGGATGACATTGAATGATCTTCTTACAATGAGAAGTGGCCTACCCTGGGATGAAACCACTTATTCCTTCAATGATGTGCGAAATGATGTATATCAGGTCAATTTCAACTCGAGTGGAGGAGTTCAATACGTACTCGATAAACCAATGGAGTACAATCCCGGAACCGTTTTCCGCTATAACACGGGTGCATCACATATACTCTCAGGGATTATCCAAGAAACAACCAATATGACAACTTTGGAGTTTGCAACAGAGAATCTCTTCAATCCTCTTAACATATCTCCTGTCTACTGGCCTTCTGATACAAAGGGCGTGAACTTTGGGGGTTTTGACCTTCAGCTAAGACCTTTGGACATGGCAAAGTTTGGATATTTGTATCTAAACAATGGAACTTGGGATTATGAACAACTAATGACGGCAGAATGGATTCAAAATACGACTGCTACTGTCACAATATTATCCTCTACCCATGGATATGCTGCTCAATGGCACACCATGCCTGATCTGAATGTCTATTACGCTGCAGGACTATATGGTCAGTACATCTTTGTATCACCTGAGTACAACATAGTTGCTGTTTTCACCTCCGGCTATGGCGTTGGTGATTATGATGAGAACCCCCAAATGTTCCGAGATTACATCATTGCATCAGTGGATGATGCTCAGGCTCTCGGTTTTGACTTATTGCAACTAGGGATTATTCTTGCAGTTTCATTACCTTTGGTTGCAGTCGTTATAATCTATTATCGAAAAACTCGCCAGTTATCTATTAGGCAAAACATTGAACTAGTCGTTACAGATACTGGAGTATAGGTCGTTTGATGTGACTCCACAGTTTCTCTACAAGATTGTGACAGTTGGCTCCTCTGCTGTCGGGAAGACCAGCTTGATTCTGAGATATACGACAGGTAAGTTCAGAGAGTACTATACTCCCACCTTAGGAGCAGACTTTTCGATCAAGACCATGCAATTCGACCAGAGCAAGGTCAAATTGCAGATCTGGGATCTTGGCTCTCAGGATTTCCTTGAGGCAGTCAGATCCGGATACTACCAAGGCGCCCGTGGGATCATCTACATGTATGATGTTGCACGTCCTGAAACCATGGAGGAACTTTGGCATTGGAAGAAGGAAGCGGATAAACATGTCAAGGGAGCGATCAATCTTGTTGTGGGTAATAAGACAGACCTAGTATCAGAACGCCAAGTTACTCCAAAAGATGGCGAAAAGTTCGCAAAACGGTTTCTTGCAGACTATCACGAGACCTCTGTGAAGCTCAATGATGGTGTTGATGATACGTTCACAACCATTGCAAAGAAGATTGTTGGAAAAGTTGGTTAGATTCACTTCCTATATCATTACTACAATTTCGTAAAAGTACAAGAATTGCACCCCAAGGATAATATTGTGTACATACTTCTGATTATCGGACTTGGGATGAAGGAACGCACGATTAGACAGATTCAAGGTGTCTTATTACTCCTAGGAATTATAGTCATGTTCTCGGGGTTTGGGTTACACTTCGTTATTCCAGGGACAAGTCGAAGTGGGTATGCAATCACCGTGAATGCAATGGACACAGCTGTTGAAAATCTTCATCTCTCAAAAGGTCCCTATGTCTATAGTTTCAGCATTGAAATCTTGGGTCTTGATTCTGAGCAACCATCTGAGGTTCACATCTATCTCTTAGATGAGACCCAGTATCTGTTGTATGCGTCTGGTACGGGTATACATTCCGTAGGAAGTCTCTTAGAAACGACTGGAGATTCAAGAGCTTCCTATGAAACAACAAGCAGTGTAAGTTTCGATCTTTACATTGTCGCCATCAATAACGGTACTGAGATTAAAACACTGAGCTATTACTACGTCTTCATCCCATCAACATACTTTTCTTCCGTGTTGGTTGGATTTGTTGGACTCTTTCTCCTTGCCCTTTATTTTGGCTGGACCTTGAAGGGCTGGAAGAGATATTTTATTGCAGGCGTTGGAGTGAATTTAATCTTCCTTATCACTCGAATCTTCACTCTCACTACCTATTCGTTGGGGTTGCCTGATATCTTTCTGCAGATCTTGCATGTAGAGTTGTATAACGATTACCAATTCTTCTATCTCTCGTGGGTTCCTACTCTTTGGGATGGAGCTTGGGTTTATTCAAGTGCACTTCCTGGTTACCTCTATCCGCCCTTGTGGATCTATACTGTTGCATTGTTTGGAAGTACACCTGCCTGGCTTCCAGGTGCAGTACTCTTTTCGTTCAATATGACAACTGGTGTTATCATCTACAAAATAGCTATGATCATCTCGAATAGTAATTCACAATCAATCTTGACAATGATGATTTATCTACTAAATCCAATCACTGCTGGATATGGCAGTTTCATGTGGCTTAATCCGACACCCTTCGTCTTCTTCACAACCCTTTCCTTCTATCTTGCACTTACTGAGAAATCAGAATTATCGGTTCTTGCACTCTCTATAGCAACATTATACAAGCAGTTCGCTGCGATCTTCTTTCCAATTCTTGTCCTATTTCTGATAAAGAAGAAAACGGGAATTACTATTCAACAAGGATTTGTCAAATTCCTCAAGTATACCCTCATTTATGGATCTGTTCTTCTTCTTGTTTCATTGCCATTTTTAATTATCAGTCCTCAAGAATATTACAACCAAGTCATATCCAGTAGCTTTGGATCCTATGATAGATTGACTGTCTTCATTCCTGACCTCTCGATGCCAGTACACTTTGGTTCATTCTTTCTCTGGTTAGGAGGAAGTTCTTGGTTCGCAGATATTCTCGCATGGCTCACATACAATTTTGTCTTTTTAGCGCTCTGCGGAATTATCGTCTACAGCTCATATGCGACAGTGAAACCACTCTCGACCACATCGAATGGTTCAGATATCGACATCAGGAATTTATTCATGAAAGCAATCCTCTGGAGCTTTGTTGCTGTCCTATGTCTGCAGGTCTTCTTTCCTCGGGGCGTTTACAAGTTCTATCTTCTTGCACTGATGCCTTTTGCATCTCTTCTCTATGATTACAGAGACCTATCTCTATCTCAAGACAGTGATTTCCACCTGAGGAAACGCCACTTATTCGTCCCCGTGTTTGCAATGGTAGTGTTTCTGTGTTATCGATTCATTTACCTGTGGCTCTTAGTGGCTTGGGCGTGGTTCTATCTGATTCGGAGTGGAGAACTCACTAGAATCCTTAATTGGATTCGTGGCCTCATTTCAAAGGCAAGCGGTTCCTATGAATACAGTTCTGAATCTATGGAAACCTGGGAACAGATCTACTCTGAGTGATTCTCCTGTCAATCCCAGACAGCTGAACCGTCCGAACCCATAGCCCAACATCTCTTTCCGAGGAATGTGCCTGATACGACCACATTTCGTTCTTCCATATTCTCAAGATGTTCGATGAATTCTCTCTTTGTCAGAACAATTCCTCTTGTTAGATGCTGGAACTTCTGGTAGAGGGTGTCTTCGAATTCTACTATTGCATGTCCAAAAGATAGTAGGATAGTATCCTCGATCTCAGGTGGGACAGTGTTAACGATTTCATTCTGGTCATATTCTGTGTGTGTGATGCGTGCGTTCAAACAAATCACCTGTCTATTCCTCACCCATTCTTTCTATATAATGTCCATTTTGAACAATAGATAATTCGTATATCAAATCCCCCTCATAGCCCTTAGAAATGAGAAATATTGTTTATGATTCTTTAAAACAATTTGATTGACCATAATAGTTCTATTTGGTGTATGTGATTACACGCGGATTTGCAAGTGAGTATTTGACATATCCTCAGCATGAGATTGTATACTCATATTGCTAGCCCTATATCCAACTAGGTGCATCAATGACAATGGTTTCCGATCCATGGACCAAAACTCTATCAAAAGAATACCCATAGATGCTCCAATAAGAGAATGCATGGATTGTTAGGTTTACATCAGTGCCATGGATTGCCTCAATTAGGATGGTGAACTCCAACCCATTTGACGCCTCGCGGGGATGGAACGAGGCAGTACCTAACAGAACTTCGAATTTCCATTCAATACTACCATTCCAATCGGATTGAACAGATGATACTACTTGGACTGCTCCTTCGCCATGTGTTTCGGACCAATCTATTATCCTTAGATTGCCTGAGCGCAAGTCAATATTAGTGTGACCCCCCTCAATCCAACCCACTTGACCAATGTCTGCCGCTGATCCGCGGACATGTTCCACGATAGAGAGTTCGTATTGATCATATTCCGTTGAATTGCTGACTAGAGAAATTTGCCAGTTGACACCAATTTCACCCACGGTGATATTGTTTCCATTAACATCGACCGAATATATTACAACATGCTGATCCGAAGGCATATCTGAAGCGATTATTGGCTCATTTGTTATTTCTATTAGTGGTCTGAAGATGT
>JAEOUM010000147.1 GCA_016839275.1 Candidatus Thorarchaeota archaeon | reverse complement strand
GAGCGATTAGGAGACCTGTCTGCGCAAGTCACAGCAAACAATGTCGGTAATATTAGACTATCGCAGGTAGCGCTCCAGCACGGATGGGAAATTCTAACTGCAACGTTCTCAGATCTTCGGCAATATTCCGCGAAAATGATGACTGACGCACTGATGAAGTATGATGGAAAAAGTGGTGAATTTATAGATTACATGGAAAGTGACGGAGCTGGTGCTTGGGATATCCCAATCAATGTTGGAGTCAGAATAAGTAGAGGTCATGCTCTCGTTGATTTTACAGGCACATCACTTCAGGTCCAAGGAAACGTAAATTGCCCGATTGCATCAACGCTTTCAGCAGTGTACTATGTATTTGTAGCATTATTTGGAAGAAACATACCCACAAATGAGGGTAGTTGGAGTATCATTGATATTGTTGCGCCAGAGGGTTCTCTTCTTAATCCGGAATATCCTGCTCCCGTTTCTGCTGGCAATGTGGAAACATCTCAAAGGATTGTAGATGTGACATTAGGTGCACTCGCAGATATTGTGCCAGATCTCATACCAGCTGCAAGCCAAGGAACAATGAACAATCTCACAATCGGTGGCTTGAATTCACGCTCAGGAAATGCTTTCTCTTTCTATGAGACAATTGGAGGTGGATCAGGTGCAGCTAAGGGGAAACAGGGGGAAAGCGGGATTCATACTCATATGACGAACACACTCAATACACCTATTGAGTCACTTGAGTCCGAGTATCCTCTTAGAGTAAACAAGTATTCAATATTGAGAGGATCTGGAGGTTCTGGGAAGTGGCATGGAGGTGATGGAATCGTCCGAGAAATTGAGATTTTGTCAGATATCTGTACGATATCCATACAATCTGAACGACGTGCAGTTGGACCGTGGGGACTTGCTGGTGGTAAGTCGGGCAAAGGCGGAAAGAACACAATAACATTGGAGGGACAAGTTCACACACTACAGGCAAAATCCACTATTGTAGCACCAAAGGGATCAATCATCAGAATAGAAACTCCAGGTGGAGGAGGTTGGGGAAATCCTCCACCAGAGTCATAAATCAGTTTAGACTTGAACAGAAACTGAACCATCGAGAGCATTGACTTTCATTGTCTTTGATTGTGCGCCCGCGGCAACTTTTACATACCAGACAGGTATGTAATAACCATTCAATGTATTGAAATTCAGTTCATGAAGAACAACGCGTTTTGCATCAGAGGGCTTTGTTCCAGCTAACTTTGCAACAGCTTTAACGACCTTCTCGATACTCGCGTAGGGACCTACAGACGTTTTATTCTTCTTCACCCATGCTGGTGTGGCTGCCTTCTTACCTGGACTTGAAAGCAGCTTCTCAATCGCCTTTGCGGGGCCTCCAGTCGATCCATCAACGGTCATGCCATCCTTTCGTTCAATCTCGAATAACTCCACCATGTTGAGTTTGATGGATTTCCCTGGGACATCCTTTCCTTTAGCAGGAGTAAGTACTTCATTACTAACGAGCACGCCTTTTACCTGATCATTAACTCCTATCTCTTGAGGACGAACTCTAAGAAATTTGAGATTGAGCTCAGCTTCGTAAGTACAATAGAAATCATACTTCAAAGCGGGTTTAGCAACAGTTACCTCTGATGTTCCAAGGATATCAGCGCCATCTGTCTGAGCTACCTTGCTCGCTTTATCTGCAACAATCTTTGGTGCAAAATAATACAGCTTTTTCTTCTTATCATCAATCTTCATTAGTGAGTGTGCGCCAGTTATCTTGAACATGGTCGGTGAGAGCTTCGCACTCTTTTTTGCAGTTTTCTTTTTCTTTGTGGCCATTGTGCTATCTCCACTATCTTAGATGGTGTACTGCTATATGTTCTCTTTGGCGGCACTCTACAATTACTTGTGTGCAAAAGAAACTTGGATAGGATCACCTGTCTTATAGATTCGGGCAAAACCCACTCGCTCGAATTGCAAGAAAGTGCCGACCTTCATTTTTTCTACCCCGGGCTCAGCAAGCCCCATAACTGTACTACCATCAACAAGAGTCATCTCTATGGGGACAGAACCTTCTCTTGGTATCCAATGGATTATTGGGCCGTTCACTTTACGAACTTGTTCTACTTCTGAACTGTGGTAGTGGGCTATCGGTGGATTCTTCTTTTCTAGGGTGAAATTTGCCATATCCTTAAGCCGAAAGAGAGTTCCTAGCTTGAATCGACTCAGATCTGATTGTTGAACGCCAAAGATTGATTTGCCATCTACAGCATGGAGAGGGATTTTCCTTAAACCACGTTCTGGGAAATCAGGATGAACTGGAATATGGGCTTCAATCAGACCTCTATCTAAATTCTCAGCGGCGATCCAGACCGGGTCTTGAACGAAGAATGCACGGGGAGTTTCTGCATCGCGAAGTTTGCGGTTTTCCGAATAAACAGACTTCATTGAAATCTTGATGTCTACTATACTGAGACCTAAATCGAGCATTGCTTTACGAACAGCCTCTGCATCGATACCCCTGCGATCAAGAGATTGCAGACTCCAAGTACGAGGATCATCCCATCCAGAATATGTGCCATCATGGACCTCTTTTCGGGACTTACTCTTACTCAATTTAGCATCTTCAAACTTGAGCCGGCCGTAGTACATAAGCTCTGGATGAGGCCAATTATACAAGCTCCAGATATGCTGCTCGATTTTCCCCTCTTTTACTAAATCCTTCCCGCGGATGATATGAGATACTCCAAGTTCATGATCATCTATGCCCCAAGAGTATTCAAGTAAAGGCCAGACACGATACTTCATACCAACTCGTGGGTGTTCATTCTCAGATATTCGGAGGATGACATGATCACGCATTGCAGGATCTGGATCTGTCATTCCTGTCTTCAAACGAACCGCAGCCTCTTTCTCTGCATATGTTCCATCAAGCATCTTTTCCCAACGAGCAAGGTTCTCCTGAGAATCCAAACCTCTGCATGAACAGGGAATTCCCTTTACTTTATGCTCATTCCTCCAGACAGCTGCATCGCAGTCGCAGACATAAGCTTCACCCCGTTTGATTAGGTCTACTGCGTACTTGTAAAAGAGATCTATCCTATCAGATTTGTACACCGTCTTATGATACTCGACACCAAGATAATCTAGACCTTCTGGTATGAGGTCATAGGCATCTTGTTCGATTACCTTCTCAGTGGATCCAATGGTATCATCAAAGACAAGTATGAGCTCTCCTTTGTATCTCTTGACATAGTAATCATTGAGGACTACCATTCGTGCATTGCCTATGTGTAGGGGACCTGATGGAAAAGGCGCTAAACGCATAATCACCTTTGGCCATTTATCTAAATTGGGAAGTTCTGGGAGCTCTTTATCCTCCTCTATCTCTACAACTTCAGGTTTCGCCAATAATTCAGGGGCTATCTTTTCGAGTTCTGAAATTTGATCTTTAATCGACATCTTCTCGACATTTGCCACAATTCTCTCAGTAATTGCTCGTATCTCTTCAGCGCGAGAACGAAGGTCTGCTCGAGAACCAAGGAGGAAGCCCATAACCGATTTCACATTGGGTTTGCCGGCATACCTGACAGCGTTATCCAGCACTGCCTTTTTTATCTCAATCTCAAGGTCATCCACGAACAGCAGCTCCGGTAGAGTTGTCTGTTGATATCATTTAACCTTGATTGAAAGGCAGAAATCACAAAACAGTACCTCAGCGAGACGCTTATTTGCTGATTTTTTGGAATTCTATGCGTAGAACTCGATTCCGGTGTCATATCGTGTCCGAGCTGAAATGTTGTAAGCGATGTGGAGCATTCTTAACCTGTGAACATAAGGGAGAATGCTGTGTAGAATGTGACTACTTCGATCCGATCGATGTTCTTTGTATGGCAGGTCCAGAGAAAAAGCCGAAGCCACAGAAGGAAGAAGTCGAGGTTGAAGTTGATCCTGAAACATTCCTATTCGAAGAAGATGACGAGGATGAAGATGTTATCGACTTACCTCCTGAACGAGAAATCGACGATGACGAAGATATTGAAGATGATGATGAAGACTTCGATATCGACGATGACGAAGATTGGTGATCATAATTCCATTTGGCCCAAGGGATTATGATAGTATGTTGTAAAAATACAGCGCAAACAATGCAAGAGCAATCCCAATGAGGAAAGTTGCATTACCAACTAACCAACTTCGAGCATTCTTTTGACTGACTTTTATTGGACCGAGTGGCTTTAGGCCAGTAGGAGCCTTATGGTCAACATCTACTGCAGTCCAGAGGATTTCAAGAGGATTTGCATTACTTGGGTAAATATCAAGATAGAGGTGAGATGCATAACCCAAGAGGAAAAGCGCAGTTATATAATACTCAACCTCAGCTCCGACTGCTAGACTTGTAGCTGAAAGAATTCGCGATGTCACATTCACTAAAGTTCCTAGGACCACCAGAAGAGGGAGGATAAGAGAATGGAAAATAATATTCCGATGTCGAGAAATACCGAGGAAAGGAATGTCCCAATCTGGCATTAGAGCTCCTGTCACTGTAATCAGAGATCCAATGAATATCGAGACGTTTCCAATTATTGATACTCCAGATTGCCACTGATAGACAATAGAACCAATTAGAGATCCAACGCAGAATACAACAAAAGTCATTGCCGCTGCTGAGCCACGGTTACTTGTTGTTCGAGCCATCATTTTCTTTTGAGGGGCTTTGTAATAGAGAATTGGTACGGCAATTATAGACAGAATGACGCCACCAGCCACATAGTAGAATAGAAGCTCAGTTAGCGTCCCAAGGTCTGACAGCCAAACACTAAATCCATAAATTAGCGAGTAAAGACCCACGAACAATGCAAGTGCAAAGACCATATGCGATATACGATTCATTCTTCTGAACCCCTTTCCCAACTATGACAGGTGGATTACAATTGAAGTCAGACTTATTTCTTTCCCCCTTTCAAACCAGGGAAGAAATATTGTGTGCTTTTTGAATAACTACGCTGCTCTTTCGCAACACCATTGCTAATCAGAAGATTTAACGCATTTCTGACGCGTTCCTCGTTCCATCCAAGCCCTATTACTGCATCCTCAATTGTAATTTTTCCATCACTTCGAGCAGCAAGGTCTAGTATTGATTGCGGATCACTCGTGAGTGCCACAGGAACGAATTCAACTAGAAGCGCTCCGCTCTCAAGAGGGGAGAGACCTCGAATAAGTCCCTCTTTAGACATATCACTGATTATTCCCTGAATCTCATCGGGACTTGTACTCCACCCAAGATTATCCAAACGTACTAATAACTCAGAAAAGAGCATTATACCTCCAGAATTCTTTGATTCTTCAGCCATTCTTAAAATATCTCTGCGGAGTCCATCAATCCTATTATCTCTCTTAAGGAGACGCTTCACCATACCTGTCTTTTGTTTTGCTTCTGTTATCCATGACTCTGGTTCATATCCGAGCTCAGAGAGTAGTTCAAAAAGAGCAGACCGATAGGCGGGAATTCCTAATAGGGTTGGGCCCTGTTTTTCAAACGCTTCCCAAAGATGTTCACGAATAATATCAAGACGTCTTGCACGCTCTACCAGCTCATCCAATCTAAGGGCAAGCTGCTCTTCATGGGCAAGTGGCACTATAACAATTGGTATCACAATATCATCAGTGGATGCAATTGAAAACTCAACAGCTTTCTCAATGTAACCAGGGGCTCGAATAATTCCTTCATAGTGACTTTTTGGAAGTGATGTTATGGCTATTCCATTGCTATCAGAAGTGATAAGTAGAGCTCCAAATTCTAGTTCAGCCCCTTGAATGGGCTTTCCGGCTTCGTTCTGAACATGGAACTTAACAGTGCAAAGAGAGTCATCAGAAATTGTCGGAGTCATGACACGTCGTTTCTTTCGGGGTGATTTTGTTTCGGGGATTCCTAGAAGGAGTGTATTCAACTCATCAATTAGAGGTCTCTTGACGAGAGCATCACCTAAAAGTGACCTAGCTCCCGATATAATCAATTCTCTTGCCTTATGATCAGATAGTATGTTGTAGTCCTTTGACGAGTCTCTGATAAATTTCCTAAACGTAACATCATTATTCGCCCGATCCTCTAGAAGTGATGATAGTGCATCAATAGCTCGAGAGGGGGACATGAATATATCAACAAAATCTCTACGGCGACTTATTCGTTCTCCATTTCCACTGAAATGAGATAGAGGGTAAACATCAACATAGAGTTGGTCTTTTTTTGAGAATCCTACCATGAAGAAGGGAATCATTATGACCGATTTCTTCTTCCCTCCGCCATCATCGAATCTTGCAGTGACAAGCATATCACTTAGAGTAGCTAGTTGATCACGGACTTCATTGATTGCTCTCTGAAACTCAGCATGCAATTCATCTCTCCCAACAATCAACTCCTGGGCTGAACCATCGAGACCTTTGACAATTTCAGATTGTCGTTGTATATCACGTTCTAATGCTAATTTTCGTGCACTGATAGTCGAATCAATCTCCTTTAGCTTGGTGCTTTTATCAGGAGAAGTGCTAGCAGTAATTCTAGTTCTTTGAGATTCTAAGGATTCAACCTGTTTTTCCAAGGATTGTATGCGAAGATCAAGCCGCGAAAGCACTGGTTGGGCTTTTGCTTGATGTGTGCTAACAAGTGCGTCGATTTTGGGGACTATCAAATCCAGAAAATCAGGGAGGGAATGTTCAACAAATCTGAGGGTTTCAGTAGCTTCTTGAAGGACATGAATAGACTTGTCAAACTCAGAGGAATCAATTATCCCGGTAAGGGTGACAGTATAGTCTTCAATACTTCTTCCAGATGGCCGATCTAAAATTTGTGTAACACCGCGCGAGATTAATCCGGAAAGGAGACCTACTATTGTTGAGTTAGTAGAATCAAGGAATAAGTTGACTTCATATCGAGCGGTCTGAATACATTTAATCATCTCTTCAGATGTGTTTGCTTTATTGACCTTCTCCTGAATCTTTTGGAGCGCAGGTTTATGGGGCTTTAGAATTGACTCAGAGGTAAGCCCAAGAAGCTCCACTAAGAAAAAGCGATTTGCTTGATGTGAGTGGACTAAAGCAACAGGAAGATATCCCTTTAGAATAAACTCAAGAGATCTTCCTTCGCGCCTCTCCATGGCACGTAGGACCATCGCGGCCAGCACGTAATCCTCAGGGACTGACTGTTCCATTGGTTGACCTCCTGCTAGTTGAAGCCTTCGTGTGGTGGTAACAGGCACAATGAGGTTCTGGCGGTCAACATCCATATTCATGTCACACCTTGGTTAAACTGTGGGAACGCTTTTCATACTTTCTTATGGAGAAAGGTTAAGCGCGTACAGCCTATTGGTGCACTAACATGACCAGAAATTCATCGAAAATTCTACCTTTCTGCAAAGAATGTGGAGAATACAAGGGATTAGGACCTTGTAGAAATCCTGAATGTAAGGCTAATAATTCATTAAAAACGAAAATCCTAGACAAACGCAAGAACAAGTGCATCATTTGTGGAGAGATAGCAGCGAATTATTGTCGTAGGTGTGGACTGGGATATTGTACCAGCCATTCAAGAGATATGGACGAAACACGCCTAATTAACCTAGAGCAGCATCTTGGCACATGTACAATATGTGGAGAGGTTGTATGTGAACAATGCTGGATATTCAATTATTCTGGATTAGTCACTTGCCAAATTCATAATTCCTTCCAAAAAACAACTGGTCAATAGTCATTGGAGCGGTCTTTG
>JAEOUM010000146.1 GCA_016839275.1 Candidatus Thorarchaeota archaeon | reverse complement strand
GATGATTGACAAACTGAAAAAAGGAGGATAATGTCCCATGGCTCTTGATAATCAGAAAGCCTAGGGACATTGCTTATGAACTATCTACGTCTACGGATGATGAAGACGATTGCGAGGACGCCACCTGCGAGAAGAAGCAGAACGAATACGCCTCCTCCACTATCAGGTTCAACCGCAAGATTGGTATATGCAGTATATACAGGGTCTTGATGAACTCTAAGTGCATTCCACTCTGGGAATGTAACAGCATACCACCAATTGCTATTATGGAAAGCAGTACCTGCTACAGCATGAGCTGCCATATCACCAACGGATGTATACAATGTTCTAATCTGTGCTGACAGTCCATATGCCATATGAGCGAGCAGCCAAGCAGAAAATGGAGCTTGCCATGCAACTAAGATTAAATCACTTAAACGAGCCCCAAGGAGGCAATTTAGCGCCGTTTCATCATCTGATACTGTTGTCCAAGGATCGGTTGATTCATTGATTAACGAGTATTGACGCCCAAGACCTATGTCGAAAGCTCTCTCATCATTAGCTCCAACCTTAATACTAATGTCTTCGTCAAGAAGTTCTGTCGATGTTGGCGGATCGATGATATTTCCCGATGTTGTTTTGGTCACTTTGTATTGAGATGTGAATACAGATAGATAGTGAACAGCTGAAATTTCAAACAGGTCACCGATGACATCAGTGGGGTTCATTTCAACACCCCAGAGTTTCAATTTTTGAACCTGACCTATAGTGTACAAGGTTTCAGCATGAACCTGACCAGTTTCATCGATTGTTATATCGTATTGGATTGTTAGTTCACTGACAACGACGTTCAAGATTGGTAGAATGAGAGAAGCCCAGAAACCACCAGGTGTATTTGCATCAACAACCCTACAAGTTAGATTGTAATAGTGCATACCAAATCGGTAATGAGAATCACTAATCTTTGTGGCAGGGATTGGTACAACTGATGGAGTATATTCAGGCCAGGTGGTGTCCGATGCTAAAGGTACCACATACCAAGCGGCTTCATTACCTACATCTGGTAAATCATAGTTGGGTTGGTATGTATCATTGTGTGCAAGCAAGAACGCGAAAATTGCACCAATAAAGACCTCTCGATTGCCAGGAGTTTTGAAGTACATCCCAAACAATTGATAGGGTAGAATCATCTTTGTTCCATCGGTCTTGTTCGCATTATTGAACGCAATCAAGAACGATGAAAATTCACCAACATGCACAAATGATGCTGTGAAACTTGAATTCGTTCCATCTTCTCCTGCTACACGAATTGAGCTATTAGTCCAATACTCTTCCTCAAAGGTGTGGCCAAAAACGACAGCCTCATCACCTGCAGTCCATGCATTGGAAATTGGTATAGCTGCAAACGGTAGGACAAGAAGTATTAGAACCCAAAGGGTCATGAGATTACATTTTGTAGCGCGCATGTGAAACTCTCCAAAATTATCATTGAATCATATTATTAAAAGGAAATGCATGATAGATACATAAACAATCATCAGATGAAATCAGAGAGTTTTGTCTGAGTCTTGAATTCGTTGTAGAGCCTACTCTTATTGAGCCAGCGATGAACTGGATTGCGGAGGAATTTTCCTATTTCACTAGTTGCTTCATCCATACTTTGGAATTTCTTCACACCTCTGTCTAATGCTCTTTTAGCAATCTCGCGAAACCGCCAAACTCCAAGAGGAATCCACTGAGCTGGATCTGTCTCCATGAAGACAATCACTCCGGATTGCCTCCTTATCTTTACGAGATATTCGAGAACAGGCAAGCGAGTGGCATAGTACGCGCCGACCACATCCTTAGCATAGTCTTTCCGACCTCTGCCGAATTCAAAGTCATGGATGATTGGTGGATTCAATCCCCCGAGCCAGGACTCCATAGCTTCAAACTGCCAACCGCTTGGATAGAACAGAATGGCTACTGTATTTCCAAGGGCTTGATCGATACTCACCATAAAATCATTAATTGATGAAAAACGAAGGACCTGTTTGTGCAGACGCCGCCCCACTATATCGTCGATGGCAGTGATACTCCATTTTGTGGGCACGAGTCTTCGTTTCTTTCTCTGACCTAGAACTCCAACAGAGAGCAATCGAGTGATATGTTCCTGACGAATCCCATCATTGAAAAGATCCATGATACCCCCAACTGCTTTCAGATCTGTATCAGAGGTGATTCTGTCCACAACTTTCGGGACTTTGGGCTCATCTTCGAGCCTGAAGATATCAAGAGGTGCTGATGGTCCGATAGGTAAGGTTCTATTCGAGAAGATTGATGTGAACGAGGGTTTCTTGAGTAACGTAGCCTCAGAATATAGCGCAGACTCAGAGAGTGCAAGGGTTTGAGTTTCTGCAAGATCACGAGGCGGATCAACAGCCGCTTCTACGGTCATATACTTCTTTGTTCTAACAAGACTGAAACGAAGTGCCAATATTTCATCTATAGTGTGGTTCAACCACAGATCTGGTCGCTCCATTAGGGGTGCTTCATCCACGCGTACCGGAGGAACTAGAGGGCCAGCCAGTACTTTTGGATAGCCTGCTTCTCCAATAAATACTGAAGGAGGAGATGCACCAAGAAGTTCTTTTCCAGTGAAAGCATCATCAATCTGAGCAAGCGCCTTTGCTCGCATCAACAGAGGACAGGGTCTGACTCCACAGAGAGCTCGATGTCCCATGCATTTTGAGCACACCCTCTCATCATAGGACGCCTGCTTTGGGGCATTTGATGTGGGGATGAGCTTTGTCTGATGCATCGCATATCAACCAAGAAACGCT
>JAEOUM010000145.1 GCA_016839275.1 Candidatus Thorarchaeota archaeon | reverse complement strand
CTTCTTGCAAGTCAAGACCTAGTATAAACACAATTCCCACTGCAACTACTAGTATAGCAACAATCCCAACAACACAGACCTGCTTCCTCATGAATGGGCTATGTTGCAGCAGGTCCTAAATATCTTCTGAACCGTTAGCAATCCTATCGCAGCTCGTAGTTGCAAATACTTGGAAATGATGTAGCAGTTCCAGCCAATGAACTGCATCATAATAATTGATTCAAGATTCGTCAGTATATCTCACTTGTTCTTTCACGTCAATTCCTCGGCGGCGAATTTCTTGGACAAATTCGGAACTCGAAATCGCAAGTTCTAAGCGTACCGCGCCCTTCTTGGCTTGACCATTAGCCATCATTAAAGCAACTATTGCAGCAGACCATCCTGTTGTTCTTTCCATGGATGTAAAACCGGTTTCTTCATCATAGAAATCCATAACATCTACTTGCGCTTCTGCTGGTCTGCCTTTATTTTTCCCTTTGCAGATGATTCGAATGACGACCATATCTTTGTCTTCTGGAAAATTGACCTTTGGCCCGAATAGTTTAGCGAAAACAGCACGTGGAGTTATTGTGATACTTCCAGCTTCGATCTCATTCGGATCAAAAAGCCCAAGATCGTTCATCGTTTTGAGCTGGATGAAGCTGCCTGGAAAGCGAACTGTCTTATTTTGATACACTTTCAGTTTTCCTTTAAATGTTCTAGGGGCGGTTGAGGTTCCACCGGAGGTAGTAAATGCTTCTAAACGGCCTGCAGGAGGAGGAAATTCGATTTCTTCGAATTCAGTAAAGCAGGGAACTTCAATGATTTTTCCATTGCGGAGAAATTCAGTAGTTCCGTAGTACTCGTTAATAAGACCATCAATATGAAAAGTTTGTAAGTAATTGAAAGGTGGTCTAGGTTTTTGGGGCAGTCCTCCATCCCACATATAGACCTCTTCTGGTGTATCCAATAGGCTCATTGCGAATACACAAAGAGTTGTTCCCATTCCCGGAACTTGACCACAGTCAGGTATTATTGAGATTTTGGCAGCCTTCGCTTTTGAGTCAAGCTTTAATTGCTCCATTACAAGATCGGTGTTTCCTCCTAAGTCACACATATTTGTGCCTGCAGCGATCGCTGCTTTTGCAATCTCTAAGTTGAAGTAGTAGGGTACAGCACTAAGAACCGTGTTAACTCCAGAAAGAAAAGCGACCAACTCATCTTGATGTGTTATGTCCAATAAGTGAGCTTGGGCCAGATCTGTATTCAGCAGATTATTGACTCTTGCAGTCGATTTCTTAGCCGCTTCCAAGTTCATGTCAGCAATTATGACAGCTTTTGCATTCCCGAATTTGGCTAAATCATATGCCGCTGCTGTGCCCTGGCGACCAGCTCCAAGTATTGCAAACACACGTTCTTTGCTATCGGACATGTCGCTAGTTCCTTTTGTGTTAGTAGAAAATATACTGCCTATTGAATATATAAACAAGTCATCAAAAGCGGAAACTCAAGAGGGTGTGCTCAAGTTCCCACCGATGAAAATTGAATTCACTATGTGGGTATACTGGACGAATTTCTGTACGGGCACCGAAATCATTGTAATATTTCATTTTCACTATTGTGTGTCACTGGAGTAAAAGCAATGTAATGTAGAATGAAAGCATTGAAGTCCATCCTGAGCTATAATATACTACTTGATGGATTATGTCAGACGAGATTGAAGAGGTAGAGGAAGTCGCCCGACTTGTTTACGATGCGATATTCCAAGATGTGTCCTCAGTAGAAATTGGCGGAGAAGAGTACCCAATCAAGAAGACCTCGAAAAGCAAGGTGAGGCTTGTTGAGTATGACGGTCTCACGTACATTGAGCAGAACCCCCACAAGTCCTCACAGTGGGGAAAAGAGGCTCAAGAGGGACATCAGATTATGTGGGTGATGCGAGGAAGACAGTACCTTGCTCGAATTCGGGATGGAAAATTTCTGGATCTGAGAAAGAAATAGGGATTCTCCAAGACGCTCAACTAGGCGAGTTCAAACTCCCACCAAAAGAAGAGTGAAAGAATTGAGCGTATACCCTAAACTGGCCTAATCGCAGTACGTGCGCCGCAAGCCGAACATATGAGGTAATATGCGCCACTTTCCTTCTTGATCTCAGTGTCAGGTCGAGTGCAGACTGGACAGGTCACATAGGACTCGATGTATCGGGCAACAAGATCATCCACAAGTTCAGCAGTGAATTTTCCATTAAAGATGGCTGTACCACCCTCCATAGTTCCTGCGGTGCCGAGTTGCCCCGAAACGAACTTGAGAACTTCTCTTCCAGGTCTATTCAGGACATTGATGATATCCTGGAAGTTCTGCCAGAGGCTTCGATTACCCTGAACCATCAGTTGCACATCAGGCACCTTGAATCGCTCACCTGATCGTTTGAATGCGTCTTCAGGAACCTGAGTTCGTGCGCGCTCCAGGAGTTTATCATAATCGTCCATAGTTGAAATCCCTCACTTTACACTATTGAAGGTATTGCTCTGGTAGACCTAATAGTCATAAGGTGGCTGGAAGATATCTAGCGGGGTCAACTTCATTGATGAGCCCATCCGCTACCAAGTCGAATACCTTCATCTGGATGTCCATAGATTGATGTCCTTTTCCTTCGAAGAAGGTCACAATGTCCTTGATATGAACACCTTCGGGTGACGCATGCAACTCAATATAGTTTAGAATCTGTTTTGTAACACCACCAAGTGCTGCAGCCTTAGCGCCTGTTGAGGACTGCATCAAAGTCTGTTGGTCGCTATCATCTGTTACCGCCATTGTTACACCACTTCGGGTGAGGATTGCCTGATAACGCTGCATGAGATGAAGACCCATGAAGTTTGGATCCTTTAGTTCGCGGACAATCTCAGGAACAAGATAAACCTCATCGTCATACTTACGAATCTTACCGATGACGAGAGCCAAGATGTTCTCCTTGACCCCTTCTAGCAATGCTGCGTCCTCTTCACCCCAGACTTTGACCCGAATGGTATCACTGCCATCATCGAGTGTGATACTCTCAAATCGTTTTCCCTCAGAATCAGCATCCCGGTGATATTTGCCAACCACAAACCCAACTAATGCCACTCTTCTTAATTCTACATCAAACGGAGAGATCACATGAGCGCCATTGTCCTCTCTAAATGTACCATTGACAATATCAGAGATAGAAGCTCTGACAGCCGTCATTCTTTCTCGCATCGGGAAGTCACCTTGTTTCTCACTACTAGATAAGTAGGTCACTATTTATGAGTCACGGAAACAGACTCACCTCACTCATAGAGCTTATGTTTGTTTTCCTCAGACCATCAGAAAAAGTCGAATAGTGAACTCTGGTGAGTTGAGCCACGGAGTTCCTGCAAAGCCTCTTGAAGACGCTCTAGCGATTTTTGAACTCGTGCCTCGCTGAAGTCGTGTTCTGCACAGAGTATTCGTAAGATGTCATCTGGTTTTGGATCTGTCCATTTTGGGGGCTTCAATTCCGTCTTGGGCGGATCCAAGAAAATCTCACGAATCTCCTTGTATGGAAAATCAAATTTCTCACCACGCTCTTTCTCAACCTCTTCGAGAGTACCATGAGCTTTGATGAGTTTCAGAGCTGTCTTTTGACCGATGCCCTTTACGCTGTCATTATAATCAGTACCAACAAGAATTGCAATGTCGATGAGTTGCTCCCGGGTAATACCAAGTTTCTGGAGAGTCCGATCTAGAAGAATGAGCTCTGGATCTATGCTCTTGTATGTCTTAGAACGGGCCACTCTCCGTCGTCCTGAGATAGAGAGGTTACGGATCATCCGTGGACAATTATACAAGAGAGAGTCATTATCCTGACTAGCACTCGCCCAGACCAGACCATCTCGCGCCATCTGGGCAGCCAAAGCCTCACCTTCTGAGGGAGCTTGAATCGCAGGGATTCCCAGTGCTTGTAGCAGCTCCTTTGTCTCTGTTACCATTGGACCGGTGAGTCTTGAACTTGCTTGTCCTGCTTTTCTAGCGTCCTCAATTCGACCCTCTTCCTTAGCTAGTTTCCACTCTTCATAGGCAGCATCGCGTATCTCACGCCGACGCTCTACCTCTGCGGATTTCAGCTCTGGTGCGGCTCCGTCAAAGACATAGACCGGACTGATGCCATTCTCAAGCAAATTGACGTTACGATAAAACATACCGCTGAGATGACTGGTTACACGACCATGTCTGTCTGTAAGTGGTGTGCCATCGGGTTGACGGATTGTTGCGAGGAACGAGTAGATTGTATTGAAGGCATCAACTGCAATCTTCTTTCCAGATAGGTCTGAAAGAGTCAGTGTTTCTGCTTCGATTATATCAGCAAGCTTTGTACCCATCCAATCCACTCCACAGGATTTGATGTAATATTGGCATCGCTACATTTTATCCTTTCCAGAGTGCCTACACTTCGACAACTTTATAACAATTAGCCAAATCGAGGCCAAAACTGGTACTACGCAGTACCAGTTACAACCTTTCTGGTGATGTATTTGGCAAGTATGAAAGCTACCAGGTGTACTTCTTGTCATTCCTCGGTTTCCCCACAAGAGGATAATGTCAAGTTCCAGTGCCCATCATGTGGAGAGTTCACAATATGGCGTTGTGAGTCCTGTCGACGTTTTTCCAATAGGTACACTTGTCCCAATTGCGGATTTGAAGGCCCATAGTCCAGATTGGAGTTGATAATTAATGGCAAGAGTAGTAATGACAATAAAAATTATGCCAGATGGTATAGATATAGACCTAGATGATCTTCTCAAGCAAATTAAGAACGCCATTCCAGAGGGGACAGATGTTGGTGCTGTTGAGACCCAGCCAATCGCTTTTGGTCTAAAAGCAATTAGGATGAATCTAGCGCGGGAAGAGTCTATGGGTGGCACAGATGACATCGAACAGGCCATTAGCGCCATTGATGGTGTATCACAGGTCGAAGTTGAAAGAGTGTCACGGATGTAACTGGACATATCAAATATCTGGTCAATTACTATCTCTTGGAGCATTGCAGAGGGACAGCATATCTACATAAATCATGGTTACATGATTTGTATAGCGGGTTATATTGGTACGGAAAGAAACATTGAATAGCGGATAAAAAACGGAGTTTAATGATAAACAACTCCCGTCCCATTTCTAGATTATAAGAGTCTTGGAGGTTGTTTCTAGACTGTGGTCGAAATTGTACTTAAGGTCGCAGAGGCCGAACATAGAGACATTGGCAGGTTCATAGTTCGTATTGATGCTATGTCTATGGAAAAACTTGGAGTAAGAACTGGAGATATCATCCAAATAAAAGGCAAGAGACTAACTGCAGCTATTGCATGGCCAGCCTATCAGGGAGATAAGGGACATGAAATTATTCGGATGGACGGGAGAATCAGAAGAAACGCAGGGGTTAGTCTGAGTGAAAAGGTAAGCGTTTCCAGAGCAAATGAAGAGCCAGCTAAGAGTATCACTCTTGCACCAACATCAGTACCAATCAGACCGGAACCCCGATTTGAGGAGTTTGTGAAGAGGAAACTTCTCAATTGTCCAGTGACTGTACAGGACACTGTCTTCATACCTATTTTAGGAAGAGCAATACCCTTCAAGGTCACCTCAATAAAACCAGCAGGTACTGTGGTAGTACAACACTCTACAATACTCGCTATTGCTGAGAAACCCACTGGTGATGTAGTTGGTACCTCAGCGGTCACTTACGAGGAAATAGGAGGACTTTCTGACGCCATCCAGAGAATCAGAGAGATGGTCGAACTACCGATGAAACACCCAGAGATCTTCAAAAGATTGGGAATTGATCCGCCACGTGGACTAATTCTGCATGGTCCACCAGGAACCGGTAAGACTCTACTAGCAAAAGCAGTGGCGAGTGAATCTGAAGCTAACTTTGTGCACATAAACGGGCCGGAGATCATGTCCAAGTTCTATGGTGAATCGGAACAGAAACTCAGGAAACTCTTCGAGGAGGCTGAAGAGAATGCGCCAAGTATCATCTTCATTGATGAGCTAGACGCAATCGCACCTAAGAGAGAAGATGTTCAAGGTGAGGTTGAACGAAGAGTTGTGGCTCAGTTACTGGCTACAATGGATGGGCTCAAGTCACGTGGGCAGGTTGTTGTTATTGGTGCTACAAACAGAGTTAATGCACTAGATCCAGCTCTAAGGAGACCTGGACGGTTTGATAGAGAAATTGAGATAGGTGTTCCAGATGAAACCGGAAGACTTGAGGTCCTTCATATTCATTCAAGAGGGATGCCTCTAACCGCTGAGGGCGATGGTGCAGTTGACTTGGGAAAGCTAGCAAAAACCACACACGGCTTTGTGGGAGCTGATATTAATGCGCTCTGTAGAGAGGCAGCAATGAAGGCGTTGAGAAGGTATCTCCCGCAGCTGAACTTGGAAGATGATGAGATACCTCAGGATGTTCTTGACCAGCTGGAAGTCAACAGTGGTGACTTTGAAGAGGCGTTGAGAGAAATACAGCCTTCTGCTGTCAGAGAGGTGTTTATTGAAGTTCCAAATGTCAAATGGAGTGATATTGGCGGGCTAGAGAATGTGATTCAAGAACTCGTAGAGGTAGTTGAATGGCCTCTCAAGAAACCAGAAGCATTTCGCAGATTAGGTATTAATCCTCCAAAGGGCGTCTTGATCTACGGGCCACCGGGTTGTGGTAAGACCTTACTAGCTCGAGCTGTTGCCACTGAGAGCGAAGCGAACTTCATCAGTGTGAAGGGACCGGAGCTGATCTCGAAGTGGGTTGGCGAGAGTGAGAAAGCAATCAGAGAGATATTTCGAAAGGCAAGGACCGCTGCACCCTCAATCATATTCTTCGATGAGATTGATGCTATCGCACCCTCAAGAGGTGGTGGCTCAGGAGATTTCCATCATTCAGAGAGAGTGATAAGTCAGCTTCTTACAGAAATGGATGGCTTGGAGTCTATGAAAGACGTCGTCGTTATCGCTGCAACAAATCGTCCAGAACTTATTGACAAAGCGCTTCTTCGAACAGGAAGATTTGACAGATTTGTGAATGTTGATGCACCAGATGCGAAGAGTAGGAAGGCAATCTTCGAGATTTACATGGCCAATATGCCCCTAGATGATGATGTTTCGATTAAGAAGCTCGTAGACCTCACAGAATTCTATGTTGGTGGCGACATTGAGGCTATTTGTAGAGAGGCTGGAATGCGGGCTCTTCGAGATAACATGGATACCGAAATAGTAAGTTGGAAGCATTTCGAGGCCGCTATAAAGGATGTTCATGCTTCAACCACAAAAGAGATGCTGGAGCGGTTCAAGAAACTCGACCAGTTCCTTCGAAGGAGTATCGAGGCTGAACCGGGAGCTCAATCAATGTATGGATGATAAATGAAGGTGATGATGAATGGCACCATGGAATGCATTACCCATGACTAACTTAGTCATTTCAATTCTACACAAGCGCCATGGAGTTATCCTCGATGACGAACTAGTTCGTGCGTTAAAGAAGGAGCTTGGAGCAGAACCCAGTGAGGCAGAGCTTAATGGAGCTCTTCTTCAGCTTGAAATTAATGGGCTTGTCCATGTAAGTCAGATTACAAAGACCAAGCGTCGGATAGAGGTAATCTCTGAGGGAACGGAGTTCCTTGCAGTCGATGAGGACTAGTTTGAATGTTCTACAGGTGCAAGCACAATGACTGGTAAACGAGTTCTTGCAGCGGGTAAATTTGACCTTCTACATCTTGGACATCTTGCCTATCTTGAGCAAGCTAGAGAACTTGCTGGAAAGGATGGCGAGTTGGTTGTGGTCATCGCGCTTGATAAGACCATAGAGAAGGAGCGAGGTGCTCCCCCAGTTTTTCCTCAGGAACAGAGACGACGATTGGTTGAGGCGTTAGGGATTGTTGACAAAGCCATCATTGGGCTTGATACGGAAGACCATACAGAAATTGTGGTTCAAACAAAACCCGACATAGTTGCTCTCGGTCATGATCAGTATACCGATATCGAGAAGCTTGAGAAGAAAATTGCCGAGAGAGGACTTCAAACAAAAATCGTAAGACTAGAGAAGATGACAGCGGATGGACTGTGTTCTTCAACGATGATTCGAAAACGCATAATTGATTTCTACAGAGAAAATGGAAGAGCTAGGTGACACACTAGATTATGAGCTCACCACGCATCTCTGCTTCCCTTAAAACTAAGGCTTTCTTTTCCCTTCGTTCGATCTCCAGCTTCCAGAAGAAGTAGGCGATACACGTCGAGATGACTAGGAGGATTATACCGCCAATTGTTTCTGATGCGCTTGCAGGGAAATGCTCCATGAAAGCGGGTAAGGGACCAGCGATAAAGTAAGGCCAATTAGCTGCAATACCTAATAGGTATAGAAGACCCACAAGTGTGATTTGCCTCAGATAGCCAACTGCATGTTTATTCTCTTTAAAGAGCACTATCATCGGAGCAAACCAGAAAAGATACCATGGCATAATCCATCGAAATACAAAGAGTATGCTAGGAATCAGATACAGATAGGAGGGTATTAGGCTGACTAATTTTTCATAGTTGGACTTTCCAGCAAGTTCTGCTCTCTCTGGAAGGTAATTTTTGATAGTGAGTAACATGAATCCCAAGTAGATTATTAGCGGTATTAACGCAGGCGGCCACATGTACATGACGCTTGGATCAACTGATCCGTACATATCAGGCGTTTCAACAGCCAAACCAGGCCATAAGGGATTGACTATAAAAGAGCTATAGCTCGAAGTATTCAGAAGATGAGATACTAGAGACTCAAACCTCGCTCCAAAAAAGATAGGTACGATGGTCACAATCAAGGATGCAAGAAGCCAGATGGAAGATAACGGATTTCCCAAGAACAAGACTGGGAATACAACAAGAGGGTATATCTTTGTCTGGACTGACAGTCCTAGTGTGAACATAGATTTTCCGTGTTGGTTCTCTTTCCAGAGAACGAGCGATATCAGAAGAAGGCAATCAACGATTGGTTCAAGCTTCCCGCCAGCTGCAGCCATGGTGAGCCCATATATGAAATATGCACCAAAGAAATACCGCGCCCATTTTGCATTTCGTAACTTATCACCAAGGAGGATGGTCAACAGAACTAAATTCAGATTAAAGACTAGCACCAAGAGGAAGTTCAACCACATAGGTTGCAAACTTTCAGTACCCGAGCCTGGAAACATCCAAGTGGCGATGGCAAAGAAGATCAGTCCAAAGACAGGATACTCGTATTGTACACCACCTAGATAATCAGGAAGAGTGTGTAGACCATCATCGAAATTAAAGCCAAAGTATGTATCCAAGTTGTATGCGAGTTCTGTGTCATTCATGTTGTAGATCGTGAATCCATAGATCCAGAATGCTTCACCATACATCTCATTCCGATTCCGGTCCCGTTGAATCACCAACGTATTAGCGATTGGTATAGCAATCATAGAGATGACTAGACTGAGCACGAGATACTTTCTATGCTCGTATATGCTAAGACTAATCGCTGAGAGCATGAAGCAGTCATCCAACAGATGAGGAACGAGCCTACTATATTACCTTTGCTAGATTAAAAATAAACAGGCATGAAAACCGTAATATACCCCATAGGCTCGATGGCAGTCTAATCAGTTAATGGATGATGTAAGCAGCTTTTGCCGATGATGGAGGACTAAGATTTGGAAGAGTTCATCAAGAATAACAGGTCATATGCAATTGCAGCCTGGGTATTCATCCCTATTGTAATCGTTGTGTTTGAGTTGGCCTGGACTCCATACATCTCAAACCTACTAGATACTGCTACATCTTATGTACTAAGGAGCCTTCTGCTTTTCCTCCTTCTAATCATTGTTACAAATGTAGTCTTCAAGAAACTCGTTCCAAGATACAAACGGGGAAAGATGCTAGTTGTTGGCTTTCTCTGGCTACTGTTCTTCTTAGTTTTCGACATGATATTTAGATACTATGTGTTGAATCTGAATCTAGATGTAATTATACAAGACTATAATCTGTTCACTGGAGGGCTCCGAGGACTTGTTCTGCTTGTCATGTTTTTTGGACCTCTTCTCATGGTCCGAACGCATATTGGAGACCCGAATCTATTTGAGATGCCTCTAGGAAAAATGGCAACAATTGGACTACTTCCATCAAGCCTGAAAATTGCCTACTACCGTAGGAAGGGAGCAGAGATTGGAGAAGGCGTAACCATTGGCCCTCTATCAATACTCGACTGCAAGAAGATTGTCATTGGCGATTATGCCGAGATTGGTATGGCAAACATGATACGAGCCAATGAGTTTACGCTTGGACGTTATTCAAAGCTCGGAATGCTTGTTATTATTGATACTCACAAGGTATTGATTGGTGATGAGGTCACAATTCAAGAGCAGGTGTATATTGGAGGACTAAAGACCGACAAGTCAATCATTGAGATTGGAGACCTCTCCATGATATTTGCTCAGAGTGTCATCAATCCGACTCATCCAATTAAGATTGGTAAGAGAGTTGGAATTGGTGGATCAAATTTCCTATTTACTCATGGAACCTGGCAGCCAATCCTTGATGGATTTCCAGTCGCATTTGGACCAATAACCATTGAGGATGGCGTCTGGTTCCCATGGCGTGTCTTTGTTCTTCCTAACGTCCACATTGGAAAGGAAGCAACAATAGGAGCGGGGTCTGTTATCAATAGGGATATTCCTGCTCGTAGTCTTGCAGCAGGAGTCCCAGCAAAGGTCCTCAGACAAGATACTGAGTACATCAAAAAGTACACAGATAAGGAAAAACGAGATATTCTCAAGGATATACTCGTTGAGCTTGTGGGCTATCTCCGAATTGAAGATTGGAAGGTATTAGACCCGGTCCTTGAAGATGCGTATGCTAAAACCTCATTCAGAACGCCAAGAGGGCCTTCTTCAAAAGAAGACAACCAGGTATTATTCATGTTTGAGAACAAAAGCGATCTCTGGGATATGGTTAGTGAGAGATCATTTGTCATTACATTATTCCCAATTGATTCGGAACGTACAAAGAATCTGGAACAGACTGGGTGTTGGTGGTTCGATTTGGCAAATAGCACTTGGGGCGGGACTCGTACAAAAGTCAGTCTAGTCATAAATGGATGGCTTTCAAGATATGGCCATTGGATGAAGTACTCCTCCTGAATGAGAGGGCGAACAATGAAAATCTCTAAGAGTGACTATTACAGAAACGAATTTGATATCGAGTACAGACCTCCAGCAGCTCTACAACTGGGAGTAGGTCTGGGTTTGGTAGAGTATATTCCATACCAAATCCGTGATTCCTTTGTTTCTCTTCTATCACTACTCAGACCTAAATCATCATCTGCGCCAAAGAGAAGGACTTTTCCAATTGATGATCTTTCTGATAGATTAGATCCTTCAACGGAGGAGAAACGTGAGTTCTGGCAGAAGGATTTCGGTGTGATAATGACCCATGATGTCGATACTCAAGAGGGCTATGAATTCGGGCTCTCTCAGTTTGTTGAGATGGAAAGAGCAGAGGACATGGTTTCAACATACAATCTGGTACCCAGCTCTTCTGAGTATAAATTAGATACAGACCTTGTTGCTTCTTTATTGAAAGATGGGTTTGACATAGGCATGCATGGGTTGCACCACGATGGAAGATTTGCCTTCCTATCAGAGGAGGAGCAAAGAGCTCGGATTATTAGTGCAGCTAGACATGCAAGAGAACTTAGCATTCCCTCAGTGGGATATCGGGCACCATGGCTGCATAGAACAAAGCAGATGATACGTTATCTGACTGAAGCCTCATTCGATTGGGACTCGTCTTTCCCGGATACTGATGATTCCACAATTGGATATGCATCCACAGGAAGCAGGACAATTTTTCCCTTCTATCCACTCTACAAAGAGGGTGATTCGTGGAAATATAGTCCAGTTATTGAAATCCCAGTATCAATGCCTCAAGATTGGACCTTGTTATATTACTACAAACTGTCCGAAGAGAGTATGTTGAGAGTCTGGAAAAAAAAGATGGAATATATCAAATCACAGGGCGGTCTTGCCACCTTTATTCTTCATCCAGACCAAGAAGACTTTGGACACCCTAAACATCATAAAGCATACAGAACGCTCTTGAAAATCATAAAAGAGGCAGACCCAGAGCTTATGACATGTAGTGACCTCGCAAGACGGTGGAAAAAGAAGTTCCCCCCTCGTGATTAAAAAATTAGGTCAAATATGTAGGGCATGGCCAGTTGTCGCATTTAAGACAGTTAATACATTTGTCTTCATGCACAGCTATCTTGCCATTGTCTAGATACAATGCATCTTGATCACATTGTGGAATACAAGAACCACAGGCTTGACAGAGAAGAGCTCTTCGAGTGGCTCGTTCAAATTGATTAGTAAGACGTTCCACCGATTGTTCATCAGGACCACGTATAATAACAGAGCCAGAACTGAAGAGAGCTATATGGTTCTCTCCTGATGTAGTTCGAAGAGCGCCAAGCTCCTCAGAAACCTTTGTGGTTCCGAATATTGGCATGACTTTAGAGATTCTATTCAAATCAATACCAGAGGAAAAGGCACCTTCAAGGCTGAAACCAGACTTGGTACACGGAGCTACGCCTTTTGTGACATTGAGCTCAATTCTCTCTCCTGGGCTCTGTCGATTAGGAGTGATGTCTAGGTCGAGCTGATTGATAAGGTCCAATTGTCCTTTCGGTAGATTCTTCCAGCGCCAGAATCCAAGCTCATACCACTCATCAGGGAATCCATACCTCTCTGCCCACTCATGCATCTTCTGTTCCCATTGTCTATGAAAATCTGGATGAGTCTGACGTAAGCTTTCCAGTTCGGCAAGTGGCGAAGCTGGACATAGGTAACAACCGATTCTGTGATAGCCATTTGTATAGAGTGAATTGAAGTCGGTCTTCTCTTTGAATGTGAATAACCAGACCTCAAGTGCGTTCCAATTCTGTATTGGGTTGGCGGATAGTTGTCCAGGGACCCATGGATTCTCTGTAATGCGTGGTTCTATCGATCTCTGGAATGACTCCAGCTTTCTCTGACCCATGAATGACAACGTTTCACTCCCGAGCTCTGAGGCGATTGAGGTGGCGGCTGGACCTAGCTTGAGAACCTTACAGCACCAACGAAAGTCCCTAGCAGGCGGACCAAAGACATCCAGAGATTCCCAGAACCGATTACCAGCTTTCTCACCGATTATCCGCACATTACGATTCTCTGCGAATTTTTGAATGAATTCAAGAGTTTCAGGAAGCTCAAGACCCGTATCCATAAAGAAGAGGGGAGGACTCTCTCCTATTGCTTTCTCTACGATTAGATATGTTGCGAGAGAGTCTTTGCCTCCACTAAATCCCACAACGACAGGGAGACTCTTGTTTTTATCAATAACGCGTTTTACGAAGGAAGCCGCTTCCTTCTCGATTTGGAGGAGGTCATGTAGATTTGCTTTAACTGCATCATCCCATGTGGAATTGATGGTATTCACCATTGGAGGAGAAGGATCAGATACTTCTCGTATCTTGACGGCAAACCCCTTACTCTCCTTGCCCATCTCAACACCGCTCATTCGCGCTATACCCGCGCCGAGTACAGCACCATCAGAATCAATAATCCAGACCTCATCGTCCACTTGTATCTCAGAATCACATCCCTGCACGCCCGGGAGCATCAGATTTGCCCCATCTCTAAGATATTTCAAGACACCATCATGGATAGAAACCCACTTCTGTTTGCTGAGTGATCCAATTCTACGAGCTCCTTCGATAGTTAGTAGGAATGTATAACCACGCTTCTCGATATCAAACCGCAATCTGCCAATTGTGTATCCATCCACCACAATTTCGTACATCGCATCAAGCGAGGAAACCTTGTTCATCACAACAGCTTTGGTTGGGGGAAGTAAAACAAGACCAATGCCATCGCCAAACTGACCATCAATGGCTTGAATCGCCCTTTGAAGATGGCCATCCATGGCAGGGAATGGGTCACCAGGGGGAGAGAGCTCTACTTGTCTAGGCTTTGTACCACAGGTATTGCATTCGGTTTCTGCAATTCGTGGCACATTGCATGAATCGCACCAGAAGAACCTAATCTTGGCTAGGTAAGGCGCATGTCCTCTTCGGAACTTCTTACGACCATGTTTTCCTCTAGACAGTTGTTACAACTCCAGCTATTCTTTTGTGGGCTGCAGGCTTAACACATTTTCACCTTTCGATAGGGATGTCAAGGCTCTTCAGAAGGCTGTCAGTAGGTCGTCCATCCTTATCCCAGCCTCTCTGGGCATAATATTCTGGAAGCATTACATCAATATGTGCAACTCGTTTTCTTGAGCCGCCCTCGCGAAGTGGGGTAGAAAATCGTGGAGGAAGAGTGTCATCTTTCTTCCCAAATCCTTCACGAATGTTGAATAACCTCTCAAGATTCCAGATTCGCGCCCCAATTCGTAGGAGTTCATTGCCATCAATCTCCAAGCCTGTATTCGCGCTAACCATTGCAGCATAGTCGTCTACTGTCCAAGCGAAGTTGGTGAATCTACAAACCACCATACAATCCATTGCAGCTGACAGATTCTGGAACAGAATAACAAGGTCTGCTTTTCCATCTGTTATGTCACGGTCCACAAGTACGGGGCTCCCCATGATTTCGGGACCAATCAAGTAGGAACGAAGATGACATCCACCTCTGTTGGATGTAGCATATCCGAGAGCGTGGCCTTGTACACCACGAGGATCATATGCAGGAATCTCAAGGCCTTTGACCTGCATGGCAAGCTCCGGGACCCCATAACTCTCTGCAAAAACCTTTGATCCTTTTCCTAGCTCCTTTCCAAGACCTTGAGCATGAGCAATGTCCTCAATCATTTCCAAGATTCCAGTTGTGTCACCGAATCTAAGGGAGTGTTCTAGTTTTCCTTTCTGCACTAGTTCCATCGCACATCCAAGCGTGCTGCCAACAGATATTGTGTCAATTCCCAATTGATTGCATTTGTCGTTAGCAGTGACAATCCACTCGAGATCGTTGATTCCACATTGTGGTCCAAGTGCCCAAATGGATTCGAATTCGGGTCCACCAACATCCCTACCTTGGACTCGGCTCATACGCCCGCAACCAATTGGGCAGCCATAACAATTGTATGGCTTGAGAGAGAACCGCTCTAACAGCTTTTCTCCAGAAACGCCATCAGCATCATTGAATGTGCCCTCCTGAAAATTATATGTAGGAAGCATTCCAGCCTCATTAATCACGCTGACAAGAACAGGGGTCCCATAGACTGGGAGAGATTTATCCGTTACCGGGTTCTTCTTGATAAGGCGACGCGCACGTTCTACAGCCTCTCGGAGCCGTTCTGGGTTGGCTACTCCAGGATTCTTTGTGCCTCGAACAACAAGCGCCTTGAGCTTCTTTGATCCCATCACTGCTCCTACTCCACCACGACCAGCAGCTCGATGCTTATCTGTAATGATTGCTGCGAGATTAATCATATTCTCGCCAGCTGGGCCGATACAAGCCACCTGTGCTTTTTCATCAGTTTCTTTGATCAGTTGATCTGTAGTGACATCGGTAGTCTTGCCCCAGACTTTGGTAGCATCACGAATCTCGGCCTGATCATCATTGATCCAGAGATAGACCGGAGATTTAGAGGCGCCTGTGAATATGACTGCAGCTAGACCAGCACGTCGTAGCTGCGCGCCGAGGTAACCACCTGCATGTGCATCGAACACCGTACCTGTAGCTGGCGATTTTGTTATCACCACAAACCTGCCGCCAGTGGGAACAGATGTTGCAGTTGATGGACCTACAGCAAAGATTAACCAATTATCAGGCGAGAGTGCATCAATACCCGGAGCAAGATTGTCATAGAGCAGTTTTACACCCAGACCACGACCTCCGAGGTACTTCCTATAGAGGTCATCAGGAAGAGGCTGTCTACGAATAGTACCATCAGTCAGAGAAACGTAGAGTAACTCAGCATCAGCATATTGTTGAGATGAAGTATCAGACACTTGATATACCTCCTAGTCAGTGAAGACATTTTGATCTTTGTCAGGACATGTCAGACAGCGTTGCTTGTACCAAAGATACACCTCTTTGGGTTGCTTAGCTATGTTTGCCATTCGACTCGGGCAAGTCCAGCAAGGCTTGTCAGGCTGCATCCAAGAGTCGCTATATTGAGCCCAGCGGTAGTCTTCGATTATTCCTATGCCAGAACTGGTTCCAATCCTATTCGCTCCAGCATCAATCAGTCGAAGGGCTTCCTTGAAAGTGCGAATTCCACCAGCAGCCTTCACACCCATAGATTCACCTACAGCCTCTCGCATTAGCCGCACATCATACGGCGTGGCTCCCATTGGTCCAAATCCAGTAGAGGTCTTGACAAAATCAGCACCTGCCTCTTTACATAGATAACAAGCCTTCCTTTTCTGGTCGTCAATAAGGAGACCAGTTTCGAGGATGACTTTGACATGAGCGTCACTAGAGGCGGCAACAACTGCTTCGATATCACTTCGAACTAGGTCGTAATTCTCGTCACGTAAAGCGCCTACATTGATTACCATATCAACTTCATGCGCACCTCGTTTTACTACCTCGCGGGTTTCCGCCGCCTTTACTTCGGACAAGGTCGCCCCAAGGGGAAATCCGATAACAGAACAAACCTTTACAGCTGAGTCTTTGAGCAGTTCAGCTGCATACTCTACATGGACTGCGTTGATACAGACTGCAGCAAAATTATATGATAGTGCTTCTTCACAGAGCTGTTTGATCTTGCTTTGTTTTGCATCTGCCTTGAGTTCGGTATGATCAATAGTCTGTGCAAGTTCTTCCACGGTGAGGACCATTGCTACGCCTCCAGATTTGTAAAGAACTCACTGACATGTATTAACCCTTCGAAATGCCAACTAAGTGGGATCAGCGTCCGCCCAGACAGGATTTGATGTCATCCAGAACCTCTTTCTGTAGTCTTATGACATCATGGACCTCAATCTCCTCTGCGTCCTTTACCACAGAGTTAAGCTGTACCACAGTTCCTACAGCATCCACTTTCGAGAAATCCACAGGAAATTCTACTTCTGCACCTTTCACAATGAGCTCAGAGCGTATTGGATGCAAGGCAATTCTAATGCTTCTGACGATGCCAATGCGTCGAGCTCTGTTGTCAAGTACTTCCTTTCCCAATATTCGACCTGGCATCTTAAGCTCATAGAGTTCCGCTTCAATGCTTGGCATTGGTTCTGTAGTGGTAGTAGTCATCACGTCTCGGCTCCTTGTTCTGTAGGATATATTTGTAGGAGGCTTTTTACAGTGAGTATTATCTCAGATATGGAAAATCATTGAAACTTAGAGGCTGCGGCTTTGACTGAACGCGAAAGATACGTGGAAGCGCCATTGATCAAGACCCAGACTGTGGACTATAGAGCGTACCAAGTAAACCTCGCAGAGATTGCATCACGTCAGAGTACGATAATAGTGCTGAGTACAGGATTAGGAAAGACGGTGATTGCTGCATTACTGGCAGCAAAACGTCTGATGGAATATCAAGGCTCCAAAGTCCTGTTTCTAGCGCCTTCACGACCTCTTGTAGACCAACAGGCACGTTACCTGAGGCGGGTTCTAGATCTTGAAGAGGACCTAATTGTATGTTTGACTGGACAGGATACCCCAGAAACGAGACGCACTTTGTGGCAGAATGCCCAAGTCATTGTGATGACTCCGCAGGCTCTACAAAATGATTTGATACAGAGGAGCTATGACCTCTCCAATGTTTCGTTGATTGTTTATGATGAGGCACATCGTGGAGTTGGCAACTATGCCTATACCTTCATTGCTGAACTCTATGAGAAACAGGGGCAGAACCCCCTATCTCTTGGGCTCACTGCGTCTCCCGGACATCAGCCAGAGCACATCAAGATGGTATGTGACAATCTGAGGCTTACCCATGTCGAGGTTAGGGATGAGAAGAGCAGGGATGTGAAAGACTATATCGTATCCATTGACTCTGAGGTCCACTACATCCGACTAACTTCAGAGGTTGAAGCTCTTCGAGATATACTATACTCAATTATGGAGGAGTATAGAGAGCCTGTGGTCAATCATGGTTTCAGTTTGCCAGATAGTAGACGTTTGACGAGAAAAGAAATACTTCAAGCACAGAGTGCAGTGCGAAAAGAGATAGGGTCGTTCACAAATCCACCTAGAACCCTTTTCCTTGTTATTAGGAACCTCACAGCATTATTGAGAATAGTGCACCTCATAGAGTTCATTGGAACGCAGGGTTTGACACCTACACTGAGATATATTCGAGGCATGTATGAAGAGATAAGTAACAAGAAGAGCTCTAAGGGAGTAAAGGATCTTGTTACGAGAGCAGAATTCAAGCAATTTGAAACGTTACTTCAAGCGCTTATAGCAAATGACCATCGACATCCAAAAGCTGACGCAATACTCGAGATTGTCAGTGAGCAGTTGTCAATCAATCTGGATTCTCGGATTCTTATTTTCACGCGATTTCGAGACACTGCTGCTGAGGTGTCGGAAACCTTGGAGCAGTTGGATGATGCTCGTGTAAGCCGGTTTGTTGGGCAGAGTTCAAAGGGTTCTGATAGGGGATTCAGTCAGAAGAAACAGGTAGAGGTTCTGGAGGGGTTCCGGAATAATGAGTTCAATATTCTCGTAGCAACGCAGGTTGGGGAAGAAGGTCTTGATATTCCAGAATGTAATCTTGTTATCTTCTATGACTGTGTACCCTCTCTGGTACCGTATATTCAACGACGGGGGCGAACTGGACGAAGAGCTCCCGGAAGAGTAGTAATTTTTGTTGCAAGGGGAACTCATGATGAGTTCTATCATTGGAGTGTGATGAGCAAATTGAAGAAGATGCCTAAGGCTCTGAAAGAAGCTGAAACTGAGGAGAGTGAGGAACAGACAAGTCTCGAGGATTTCGCCAGTGAAGAGGAAGGACAAGATACCACAGAATCCTTCGCAAGCCTTGCTCCAAAGACCGAAAAGGAACAAATCAGGCTCATTGTGGACTCGCGGGAACTGCCCACAGCAGTAGCACGAGAACTTGCTCGTTTAGATGTTCTAATCTCGGGAGAGAGCCTTGAGATTGGGGACTATGTAGCCTCAGAGGATGTGGCTATTGAACGGAAAGAGTCGAATGACTTCATACAATCACTTATCGATGGACGCCTCTTCGTGCAACTTAGCGCCTTACGTTCGGCATATCGTCGTCCGGTTCTTATCATCGAAGGAGAACAAATTATTGGACTGAGGGGGGTGAATCCAGCCTCAATCTATGGAGCCTTAGCCTCTATTGCAATCAGAATTCAAGTCCCTATAATCTGGACACGAAATGCTGAGGAAACTGCTAATGTCCTCTATCGGATTGCACACCTTGAGCAGATTTCATCAAGAAAACCACTTCGCACCCGGTCAGGAGAATCGAAAGGCAGTGATGCAGAAACGTTAGAATATATTCTCTCAGGATTTCCTGGAGTTGATACTGTCACATCGAGGGCGCTACTTGCAGAGTTTGGTACTCTAGAACGCATCTTTTCCGAAGAGACAAAGAGTTTGCAAAAAGTGAAAGGTGTCGGTCCAAAGATAGCAGCTCGAATACGACGCTTGCTTCAGGCTGAATATCCTGGACACAAAAAGACGGAGTGATTTAGTAAGTCTAGTAGACTTTTGGATTTGGACCAGTACCTTTTCGATGAGCCGCTCTTAGTCCGTCAGTAATAATGTGGCTAGTCTTCCAGTATTCTTCATAGTCACTATCATTCAAACGTACGATACTGAGGATATTCCGGAACATAACATAAAGTGCTGGATCAATTTCGCTGGCTTGCCGAAGCGGTTCTCGTGCTAGCTCTCGACCTCTTGAAACTATCCTATCACGTTTCGTCAGTGCTTCTGCAATCTGTTGGATTTCTCCCTCATTCTCAAACACGAATCCGAGGTTCTTCATCGTGGTAACGATATCTAGCGTCTTATCCAAATCGTAGCTATCTCGTGCACTAAAGCCATTAAGATCGCCTGTTGTTATGAAAACATTTTCAGCTGTAGCACGCCAGAGCTTCTGCATGATATGACTATCACCATTTCCAGCTGGTTCATAGCCATCCATATGGATGAGACCACATTTTTCCAACTCTTTCAAGTGATAGCGAACGGTTTGGGGTTTTACTTCCTTCTGTGGGTCCTGTTCACATAAGAATGCCACTAACTCAGTTGTAGACATACGTCTTGCTCTCAGTGCATGGAGTATTTGTCTTCGGTTCTCATCACTGAGTGCCCTATAAGCATCAATTGCTTGTTGCCCGGTAAGAATCTTGAGCGTGTCCATGAGAGTTGTACCTGGCATCATGTTTCACCTATTATCCTCTAAATAACTTTGAAAGCCTAATAATATGCGAATTTTCGACAGCTAATAGCCCTGGGGCTACTAGTGTCGGGTTATCGATTTTCATTTTTTGCCCTGCTTTGTGTTTGATTAAGCAGGAACATAGATCCACTGACGCATGTCCTGCAGACAGGGTACGCGCTTGATCAAATGCTTCTTCAGGAGTTTTCGTAGTGCATATCGGACTGTCCTTGGTGCAAAAGAGACCTTGTCAAGGAGCTGTTTTGGAGTGACTCCATCTTGACCGCTGCTTCTGAGAATGTCCAAGACAATCATCTGACTCTTTGTGAGCTTCATGTTCTTGAGCTCCTCCTGCAATTCAATTTCATTCATCATTTTGATTACCTTCCCTTAAAATATGGAATTTCTGATAAGGCACTGCAGAGCAGAATTTGCCTAAATCAACTACTTATTTGTGTTACAAAGTTGCTTATTAATTTATCGCAGTATCTTGTCAATATGTCGCAGTCATTGACTGCGGTATTTGATGATTGTCTATTTGATTTTCCTTTTATATCAGACATTCGAGGGGTACAATCTTATCATCTACAAAGCCTTTAATGCTACAGAAGATAGGACTTCTTCGACTCAAGATGAAGAAGGCCATATTACTAGCAGCGGGCGACTCTACAAGGATGCTACCGCTATCTGCAAATCGACCAAAACATCTCCTGCCGGTAGCTGGAAAACCTCTTCTGTTTCACACATTGGAAGCATTAGAAACAGCAGGTATTGAGGAAACACTCATCGTATATGGATATCATGCTGAAAAGCTCAGTGAGGCTGTGAATTCAGAAACATGGGGAAGGGGGAAGATGGCGGTTTCCTTTGTACTACAGGAGGAGAGAAAGGGAACAGCCCATGCAGCTGGCTATGCAAAATCCTTTGTTGGTGATGATCCATCTTTGTTGATGAACGGGGATATAATCGTAGGACCAGGAGATTTTGAGGGATTAATTGAATATCATGAGAGAGGGGGATATGAGATGACCCTGACCGTGCAGCCAATCGATGATCCGAGTGCATACGGTGTTGTAGCCGTGAAAGAGGGTAAGGCAACCCAACTGATTGAAAAGCCAACAAAAGAAGAGATGGTCAGCAATCTGGTGAATGTGGGACTTTATGCCGTCGGAGCTTCACTCTGGGATGTTATTGAGAGAACCAACCTCTCTCCAAGAGGAGAGTATGAGATAACTGATTCGATCGGGATGCTTATTGAAAAGGGTAATGTCGGAGCTTACCCATTGCAGACCTGGTGGCTTGATATGGGAAAACCGTGGGATTTGTTGGTTGCTAATCAGCAAATCCTGAGCCTTGTTTCTAGTCGAATCGAGGGGATTGTTGAGGAGGGTGCTGTAATCAAAGGCAATTGCATTATCGAGTCAGGAGCCATCGTGAAATCAGGCGCTTATATTGAAGGACCCGCCTTCATAGGAGAAGATGCTGTTGTTGGACCGAACTGCTACATCAGGGCTTATACTTCTCTAGGAAAGAAAGTGAAGATTGGAAATGCTGTTGAAATAAAGAACAGCATTATCATGGATAACACCAATGTCGGACATCTATCTTATGTGGGAGACTCTATTATTGGCAGAGAGTCCAACTTCGGAGCAGGAACTATCACTGCAAACCTAAGACATGATGACCGAGCTGTAAGCAGTACCCTGAAGGGAAAACGAGTAAGTTCTGGAAGAAGAAAACTTGGCGCAATCATCGGTGATAATGTGAAGACTGGAATTGGTACCTCAATTGCCCCCGGAATAGTCATGCACCAAGGTTCGAGAACTGGCATAGGAGTAATAGTGGATAGTGATATTGGACCTAACAAGCTGGTAATTGCGAAACAGAGCCAGACCATTGTTGATTTAGAATCCTCCAAATGAGGGTATAATGTTGGCGCCAAGACCATTAAGAGAGTATAATTCAATCCTGAAGAAT